>JACCYX010000401.1 GCA_013696265.1 Chloroflexia bacterium | reverse complement strand
CAGCAACATTTGCACCAACCAGGGGCTGATGGCGACGGCGGCAACCGTGCACATGGCGACGCTCGGTCCAGAGGGATTCCGGGAGGTTGCGCGCGCCTCCTACCAGAACGCACACTACCTCGCCGACCAGCTCACCGGAATCGACGGCCTCGAACTCGCGTACGACGCCCCATTCTTCAACGAGTTCACGGTACAGACGCCTGGCGCCGCCAGCGCCCTGAACGACCGGCTGCTTGAAGAAGGGATCATCGGCGGCTACGATCTCGGCCGCGACGACGAGTCGCTCGGGAATCACCTGCTGCTGGCCGCCACCGAGTTGAATACGAAGGCCAGCATCGATCGCCTGGTCGCGGTGGCGGCCACTTCACCTGGCTGAAAGATCAAGGACGGAGCCCCATCCCCGCGGGATGCGGTTTCACCTTGCCCGAATCTCATGATGGCTGAGTGCTATTCGTCCAATTGCTATACTTCAAACAAGATTCGGCTCGTTTCCCTCGCTCAATCCCGCCTCCTGTTCCCGGCGCCGCGCCGAAAATCGCCCATCAGTAAATGGAGTTGAAGTGGTCAAACCCATCGTCGCCATCGTCGGTCGCCCGAACGTTGGGAAATCCACGCTGTTCAACCGGCTGGTCGGTGAGCGCCGCGCCATCGTCCAGAACGAACCGGGCACCACCCGCGACCGCGTCTACGGCACCGCCGAGTGGGTCGGGGTCGAGTTCACCGTGATCGACACGGGCGGTCTGCAAGAGGACGACGAGATCGTCAGCGATCCCGAGGCAACCGAGACGTACATCGCCCAGCAGACCCGCGAGCAGGCCTCGGCCGCCATCACGGAAGCTGATGTGATCGTGTTCATGGTCGATACCACCACCGGTCCGACGGCGGGCGACGCGGAAATCGCGACCATGCTGCGGCGGGCCGACAAGCCCACGATCCTGGCCTCGAACAAGGCCGATAGCGTCGGACGCCGGGACCTGGTCTTCGAGTTCTACGAACTCGGTCTCGGCGACCCGATCGGGATTTCCGCCTACCACGGCAACGGCACCGGTGACTTGCTCGACAAGATCGTCGAGAATCTCCCCGACGCCGAGGAAGAGGAAGAAACCGAGGGACCGAAGATCGCCATTGTGGGCCGCCCAAACGTCGGCAAGAGCCGACTGCTCAATGCCCTGCTGGGCCAGGAACGGTCGATCGTCAGCGATATGCCGGGCACCACGCGGGATAGCATGGACACCCAGATCGAATGGGAGGGCGAGCCGATCACGCTGATCGATACGGCGGGCATCCGGCGCCGCGGCAGGGTCGAGCACGGCATCGAGCGGGTCAGCGTGATGCGGTCGATGCGGGCGATCGACCGGGCGGATGTGGTCCTGCTCCTGATCGACGCGACCGAGGACTTCACCGCCCAGGACCTCCACATCGCGGGTTACGTCGAGGAGCAGAAAAAGGGTCTGGTAGTCGTCGTCAACAAGTGGGACCTTGTCGAAAAGGACTCGCACACGATGGAACTCTACCGGAAGCGTGCCCAGCATCAGTTGGACTTCATGGCCTACGCGCCGGTCGTCTTCATCTCCGCCAAGCTTGGGTTGCGCGTCGGCCAGGCGATCGACGCCGCATTGACGGTCATTATCGAGCGGAACAAGCGGGTCAGCACGGCTCAGCTCAACAAGGTCCTCAAGGATTCGGTGGCGAAGCACCAACCGCCTTCACGCCCCGGCAAGTGGATCAAGTTCTTCTACGCCACCCAGGCCGACACCTCGCCACCGACGTTCATTTTCTTCTGCAACGATCCAAAGCAGATCCACTTCTCCTATCGACGGTATCTGGAGAATGAGCTTCGAGATGCGTTCGGGTTCCAGGGCACCCCGCTTCGGCTCTCCTTCCGGAGCCGCCGCGAACTGGACTAGCCATGACCGTTGCAGGTTGGTTATTGCTGATTGCTGGTGCCTACTTAATGGGGGCTGTTCCTTGGGGTTTAGTCTTCGGCAAACTCAAGGGGATCGATGTCCGCCAGCACGGGAGCGGGGGAACCGGGGCGACCAACACGCTGCGTTTGCTCGGCCGGAAGGTGGCGCTCGCGGTCTTCCTGCTTGACTTCGCCAAGGGCTTGTTGCCCGTCCTGCTGGCACGGGCGCTCGATGCCCCGAATGGGGTGACGGCAGTAGTGGCGGTCGTTACGGTGCTCGGTCACTGCTGGTCGCCCTACATCGGTTTCACGGGCGGTAAGGGGATGGCCACTGGCGGCGGCGCGGCGGTGGGACTCGCGTGGTGGCTGGTGCTGCTCCTGCTGCCGATGATCGGGATCGTGGCGTTGACGCGCTACGTCTCGCTGGCGTCGCTCGTCGCCACGGTGATTGGACCGCTGACCGTGATCCTGCTCGCCCTGTGGGACGATTTCCCGTGGTCCTGGGCGTTGGCGATTACGGCGATCGCCGCGATCATTGTCTACCAGCACCGAACGAATCTTGCCAGATTGAGGAATGGCACGGAACGAAAATTCGGCACCAGCGAAGCGCCCGCGCCGCCCCCCGCGAACCCCGCACGCTGAGCGGACAGCCTACCGCTTGTAGCCAGCCGGATGCTCCTGTACCCAATCCCAATGCGAGCCGATCATCTGGTCGAGCGTCGAGTGCGACGGCTCCCAGCCGAGGATTTCCCGGGCGCGCGCCGCATCGGCGATCAGGGCCGGCGGGTCACCCGGTCGCCGGGCTCCCATCACGACCGGCAGTCGCAGGTCGGTGGTCAGTTCCACCGCTTCCACCATCTGCGACACCGAGAATCCATATCGGGTGCCGAGGTTCATGATTCCGAGCGTTCGGTCGAGATGTTCCAGCGCCAGGATGTGCGCATCCACCAGATCGATCACATGGACATAATCACGGACGGCCGTACCGTCCTCGGTGCTGTAGTTGGTGCCATAGACGGTGAAATGTTCCCGCTTGCCGGTCAGCGCCTCGAGCGCCACGGGGATGATGTGCGTCTCGGGCCGGTGGTCCTCGCCGAGCCGGCCGCGTGACCCGGCCACATTGAAATAGCGAAAGATGGCGTAGTCGATCCCGTACGTCTGGCCGAAGTCGGCCAGAATCCGTTCCATCATGAGCTTGGACGCACCGTACGGATTGATGGGCACGGTGGGCGAGTCTTCCCGGATTGGCAGCGATTCCGGTTCGCCGTAGACCGCCGCCGTCGATGAAAAGACGAACTTGCGAATCCCCGCGGTACGAACGGCGTCGAGGAGGTTGATTCCGCCCACAACGTTCGTCCGGTAGTATTCGGCCGGTTGCGTGACGCTCTCCGGCACGAGGTGCAGGGCGGCGAAGTGGAGGACGGCTTCGACATTGGCGGCTGAGACGGCCTCGAGCGTCGCGGAGGCGTCCCGAAGATCGCATTGCAGGAATCCAGCGCCCTCGGTGACGGCGTCTGCGTGACCCCGTTGGAGATTATCCAGGGCAACCACGTCGTAGCCGCGCTCAAGCAGCATCGCGACGGCGACGCTGCCGATGTAGCCGGCTCCACCCGTGACCAGAACGCGCATGAATCGCCCCTCTTTCGCGGCAAACGGCGCCGGTGCGTCGCGCCCGTCCAGCCGGGGCGAACCAAGCGTCATGGTACACTTTTCGCGCATTCAGGGCGCGAAACGGCGCAACCATTTACGCCGATTTGAACTCACCTCACCGGACAATGATCACCAGAAAACGAGGTATCCATGGCCACAATGACTCACGAAGTCCTGGCGCAGGCCGACCCCGAGGCCGCCGCCGCCATTGGCCGCGAGCGCCGCCGGCAGGTTGACGGAATCGAGCTGATCGCTTCGGAAAATTACGTCAGCGAGGCGGTGCTCGAAGCCGTCGGCACGGTGCTCACCAACAAGTACGCCGAGGGCCTCCCCGGCAAGCGGTACTACGGCGGCTGCGAATTCGTGGACGAAGTGGAAGTCCTGGCCATCGGCCGGGTGAAGGAACTGTTCGGGGCAGGACACGCCAACGTCCAGCCGCACTCCGGCGCGAGCGCTAACCTGGCGGCCTACTTTTCGCTCCTCAACTACGGCGACAAAATCCTGGGACTCAACCTCGCCGAGGGCGGGCACCTCACGCACGGCAAGGACGTCAATTTCTCCGGACGGTTCTTCGAGGCCCACTTCTACGGCGTCGATCACGAAACGGGTCTGATCGACTACGACAAGGTGCTGGAGAAGGCGAAGGAGGTTCGGCCGCGGGCAATCATCGCGGGGGCCAGCGCCTACAGCCGGATCATCGATTTTAGACGGTTCCGCGAGATCGCGGACGAAGTCGGCGCCTACCTCTTTGCGGACATCGCCCACATCGCGGGGCTGATCGCCGGCGGGATGCATCCTACCTCGATTGGACACGCCCACATCACGATGTCGACCGCGCACAAGACGCTGCGCGGTCCGCGCTCGGGATTCATCCTCACCGACGAGGAATTGGGCCCCGGTGTCGACAAGACGGTCTTTCCCGGAATGCAGGGCGGTCCGTTGATGCACGTCATCGCCGGCAAGGCTGTTGCGTTCAGGGAAGCCTTGCAACCCTCCTTCAGGGACTACGCCAGGCGCGTGGTCGAGAACGCCCAGGCGATGGCGGCGGCATTCGTCGAGCGGGGCATTCCGGTTATTTCGGGCGGAACGGACAATCACTTGCTGCTGGTCGATGTCGGATCGATCGGGATCAGTGGCCGCAAGGCGGAGCGATTGCTCGACACGGTCGGGATCTCGACCAACCGCAACACGATTCCTGGAGAAACCCGTTCGGCGCTCCAGGCGAGCGGAATCCGCGTTGGTTCGGCGGCGGTGACAACTCGCGGATTCGGGACTCAGGAATCGACCAGAGTCGCTGATCTCATCACACAAGTCCTTCAGGCACCGGAAGACGAGGCCGTGCTGCGCCGGGTGTCGAACGATGTCCTGGAACTCACGTCCGGGTTTCCCGTGCCTGGGATCGAACGCGCAGGCCTGTAAGTTGGCGAAGACTTAACGATTGAGGGCCAGTGGCATCCGCCGCTGGCCCTCTCATTGCGCCCGAAAACCATTGCGCGAACAGTGCCGCGTACGGTTATTGCAGCAGCAGTTCGAACTTGAGGCGATCCTCATCCGAGGTGCCCCGGCGATCGATGGCGCCGATAAGCATGGTCAGGAGGTGCAGGGCATACTTCCCCAGGAAGGCGCCGAGGACGAATCCGGCCAGGCCGCCGATGGTGGCGCCTATGGAAAAGGTGATTGGTCCGTTCTTGATCACGCCCGCATTCCTCCTCGAAACTCCGGATTCGTCCGCTTGCTGGTCGGTGTGCCGGATGCTCGTCGAGCCGCCATGTCCAACGCCTGACAATGCCTACTGAATCGTGAGCAGCACCTGGGCCTCGGCCCAACGTTCTTCGAGGTTGTAGAACTCCCTCAGCTCGCGGTCGAAGATATGTACGATTACGTCCCCGAAGTCCATCAGGATCCATCCGGAGATCGGTTCGCCTTCGACCCGTCTAGGCTCGATCCCTTGCTGGCCAAGTTCGTCGAGAACCAGGCGGCTGATAGCTCGCAACTGACGCTCGTTCTCTCCCGAGCATATGACGAAAAAATCGGCAATGGTTGAAAGTTCGTGAATGTCGATCACTTTGGTATCGGCGGCCGGCGTTTCCGTGATCACGTCGGCGATGTTCACCGCGATCTCACGAGTTGACTTGACCGGGTCTTGCTCGATGCTGGTTTCTGGTTCTGACACGCATACCTCTTGGCGATCGCTGGTGGTCTGCTGGTGGTCTGGTGGAAGATTGCTCGAATGAATACTAATCCGTTTCAGTGATCAACGCTTCCGGATGAACGCTGGTGGGCCCGGCAGGGTTCGAACCTGCGACCAAAGGGTTATGAGCCCCCTGCTCTTCCGCTGAGCTACAGGCCCGCAACGAACGAAGGCGTTGGACCTATATTCTACGACGAAATGACCCGGATGTGTCCGAACGTACAGTATGTTCAACATGATACACCAACAACGAGTCCAAAATATCTCCGCCCAACCAGGTGGGTGTACTCCAGGGCTTTGACTGGCGTGCCGGCGCCAGCCGACGTTCCCGCTTCCCAAACGAACTGAAGCAGATTCGACGACCTGTCTCGTGGTTGACTGTTCCCCCGCTTGTACGGTTACGGAG
>JACCYX010000379.1 GCA_013696265.1 Chloroflexia bacterium | reverse complement strand
CCACCGAGTCTGCCCAGGAATTGCTCGATCAGGAAGGCTTGCGTCACGTCAGCGATGCCAAACCCGGCATCACCCGCCAGCGCCGGGGCAAGGGGTTCGCCTTCTACGACACGAAGGGCGAACTGATCGGGGAGAAGAAAAAGCTCGAACGCTTTCGCGCCCTGGCCGTGCCCCCGGCCTGGACCGATGTCTGGATTTGCCCCACCGCCAATGCGCACATCCAGGCCACCGGGCTCGACGGGCGTAGCCGCAAGCAATATCGCTACCACGAGCGGTGGCGCGAGGCGCGCGACGGCAACAAGTTCCAGCAGATCCTGCGCTTCGGGGAGGCGCTGCCGGGCATCCGGGAACGGGTCGCGGCGGACCTGAAGCGCCCCGGCTTGCCGCGCGAGAAGGTGCTGGCGGCGGTGGTCCGGTTGCTGGAAGTGACCCTGATCCGGGTCGGCAACGCCGAGTACGCCAAGCAAAACGAGTCCTACGGGCTGACGACGATGCGCAAGAAGCACGTCGATCTCGATGGCGGCGACATCCACTTCCAGTTCGCCGGGAAATCGGGCAAGGAATGGAATCTCTCCGTTCATGACCGGCGGATCGCCAGCGTGGTCAAGAAATGCTCCGAGTTGCCGGGCTACGAGTTGTTCAAGTACGAGGATGACGACGGCAATTTCAAGGATGTCACCTCAAGCGACGTCAATCTCTACCTGAAGGAGATCGGCGGCGACGAGTTTACGGCCAAGGATTTCCGGACCTGGTCGGGCACGGTGCTGGCGGCGATGGCGCTCGACGAGTTCGAGCGGTTCGATTCCGAGGCGCAGGCGAAGAAGAACGTCGTGGCCGCGATCGAGCACGTCTCCCGGCAGCTTGGCAATACCCCCACGATCTGCCGCAAGTGCTACGTGCATCCGCAAGTCCTCGATTCGTACATCGACGGCACGCTGGCCGGCGTGCTCCGGGATGAGATCGACGAGACGGTTCAGGAGGATTTTCCGAACCTGGAGCCGGAAGAGGTGATGGTGCTCTCGTTCCTCCGCAAGCGGCTCGAGAAGGCCGGCTGAGGGCGGGGCGCGTCTGCCGCTACGGTAATCGGGTAGGGGCGGACCTTGTGTCCGCCCGTGTTCCCGTCACCTCAGGTCTGCTATTGCCACCATCCGGGCGGACACCCTGTATGGTGGTTGGGCAGATCCGGTATGCGAACGGGGTCCGCCCCAACGGCAATCGATCCGGTCCGGAACAACCCCAACCTGACTCCGTCCGGGCCGAGACAAGCTCGGCAACCCTACGAGGCCCCATCTCGCACAGACCGTCGGCGTCGGATGACAACCAACCGGCCGGTGAGGCCGATCGCGAACATCGCCAGGCCCGCCGCGATCGACTCCCAGGGCAAGGTCGCGACCAGGACCAGGCAGCCGATCAGGCCGAAGACGTTGAGGGCACGCGGCGTGCGGCGTTGGATTCCGGTTTGGGTATACGCCGAGGCGTTGGCGATCGCGTAGTAGATCAGCACGCCGAACGACGAGAACCCGATCGCGCCCCGCAAGTCGGCCACCAGCACCAGCCCGCAGACGGCGACGGCGAGCGCGATTTCCGCGTGATGCGGCACCCTGGAGATGGGATGGACCGCCGCCAGCCAGGTCGGCAGGTCGCGGTTGCGCGCCATCGCCAGGCCGGTTCGTCCGATCCCGGCGATCAGGGCCAGCAAGGCTCCCATGCTCGCCACCATGCCTCCGACGCGGACGACTGGGGCGATCTCGCCCACGCCGGCCGACTCGATCGCCGTCACCAGCGGCGCGGCCGATTCGGCCAGCCGGTCCGGTCCCGCCGCGAGGAGCACGCTGCCACCGATCACGGCGTAGACGGCGATCGTGATGAGGAGCGCGAGCGAGATCGCCCGCGGGATCGCGCGTTCGGGATCAACGACTTCCTCGCCCATGGTCGCGATCCTGGCGTACCCGGCGAAGGCGAAGAAGAGCAGGCCCGAGGCCTGGAGCACGCCGTAGACGCCGGAGTCGCCCGCCCGGTACCAGCGGTCGAGGTTCCCGCTGTCCGGTTCGCCGAAGACCAGGATGCCGATCACGACCACGGCGAGGCCAGTGAGCGTGATCGTGACCAGGATCCGGGTCAGTTGGGCCGTTCTCGTCACACCGCGCAGGTTGAGCGCCGCCAGCGTGACGACGGCGGTGACCGCGATCAGCCGCTGGAGCCACCCCGGTCCCGACACCGCGTAGGCCGCGACCGTCATCGCCATCGCCGCGCACGAGGCGGTTTTCCCGATCACGAAGGCCCAGCCCGCCGCGAAGCCCCACCACTCGCCGAGCCGCTCCCGGCCGTAGAGGTAGGTGCCGCCCGATGCCGGATACGCGGCGGCCAGCTGGGCCGAGGCGGTGGCGTTGGCGAAGGCGATCGACGCCGCGATCGCGAGCCCGATCAGCAGGCCGCTCCCGGCCGCCTCGGCGGCGGGTCCGAAGGCGGCGAAGACCCCCGCCCCAATCATCGACCCCAGGCCGATGACGATGGCGTCGCCGGTCGTCAATCGCCGCGCCAGGTTGGGTGTCACGTTCACATTCGGTTCTCCTCTTCGCCGTTGTCGACCCATCACGCGAGGCATCGTACACCGCACGCGGGTTGAGGCGACCCCACATCGCCCTGAGAGTCAGTCCTTAACCCCGATTTGACAGTTCGCCGGCTCGCAAACGTTCTACTGGACGTAGAGCGACGCGGGCGGATCGCGTCCAGCTTGTCGTTTGCCGGTTCGTCGGCCATCGCACAGAGAGAGGGACACCAGCCTGATGAAACGCAGCGAAGAGTTTTACGAGGGAGATCGCGAGGAAGTCCTGTCGACCGCCGGACGCGGCGAGACGATGCGGGAGGTGCTGGACCGGCGCTGGAACCGGCGTGGCCTGCTGCGCGGCGGCGCGGCTACCGGCATGGTCCTGACGCTGGGCGTTCCCGCTACCTGGGCAGCCTCACAAATGGGAACGCCCGAGGCGGCCACACCGGGGGCGACGCCAGTGGCAGTGGCCGTGACGCCGACGCCGACGCCCGAACCGCCGCCGACCTTCGCCACCGGGTTCCAGCCGATCGCCCTCGACGAGGGTCAGGAGTTGGTGGTCGCCGCGAACCATGTGGCGATTCCCTTCCTGCGCTGGGGCGATCCGATTTTCGCCGGCGCCCCGGAATGGGACATCGCGAACCAGTCGGCCTCTTCCCAGGAACAGCAGTTCGGCTACAACTGCGACTGGATCGGGTTCCTGTCGCTGCCGATCGGGTCGGGCACCTCGGATCACGGCCTGCTGGTGGTCAACCACGAATACACCAACTCCGAACTCATGTTCCCCGGTTACCTCACGGCCAATCCGGACTACAGCGAGACGCCCGTCGCTACCCCCGAGGCGACGCCCGGGCTCGAGTCCGCGACGCCCGTCGCTCCCGGCGCGACCCCGGTGGCCTCCGGCGAACCGGTCGAGATTCCGGAGTTCCTCATCAACACCAGCCAGGAGATCGTCGATGTCGAACTCGCCGCGCACGGCCTGAGCGTGGTCGAGATTTCGCGCAATGAGTCTGGCCAGTGGGAGGTGGTGCTCGATTCGGAGTACAACCGCCGGATCACGGCGACGACCCCGATGGAGGTGACCGGCCCGGCGGCCGGGATCGACCTGCTCAAGACGAGCGAGGACGCGACCGGGACGATGGTGCTGGGGACCCTCAACAACTGCGCCGGCGGTTACACGCCGTGGGGCACAGTGCTGACTGGCGAGGAGAATTTCCAGCAGTACTTCGCCAACCTGGCGCTGCTGCCGGTGGACGATCCGATCCGGGTCGCCCACGAGCGATACGGGCTGAACGAAGGGACATCGGACCGGCTTTGGGAGGACTACTACCCGCGCTTCGACGTTAGCCAGGAGCCGAACGAGCCGTTCCGGTTCGGCTGGATCGTCGAATTCGATCCCTACGATCCGACCTCGACGCCGAAGAAGCGGACCGCCCTGGGCCGGAACAAGCATGAAGGCGCCACCGCGGCGGTGGCGCCGGGCGGCCAGGTTGCCTTCTACAGCGGTGACGACGAGATCTTCGACTACGCCTACAAGTTCGTCACCGCCGGCAGCTACAATCCGGACGACCGGGCCGCCAACGTCGACCTGCTCGACGATGGCACCCTCTACGTCGCCCGCTTCGACGATGACGGATCAGGCGAGTGGATACCGATGATCCACGGCGAAGGCCTGCTCACCGCCGCGTACGGTTTCGCCTCCCAGGGTGAGGTGCTGGCCAAGACACGCCTCGCCGCCGACCTGCTCGGCGCGACCAAGATGGACCGCCCGGAGGATTTCGAAACCAACCCGGTCAGCGGCAAGGTCTACCTCGCCTGCACCAACAATACCAGCCGCGACCTCGCCGACACCGACGACGCCAACCCGCGACCCAACAACTTCGCCGGGCACATCATCGAAATCACCGAGGATGGCAACGATCACGCCGCGACGACATTTTCGTGGGAGATCTTCATCCTCGCCGGGGACGCCAGCGACAGCGGCACCTGGTATGGGGGAAGCGATGAGGTCAGTTCCTTCGCGGCGCCGGACAACATCGCGTTCGACACCGTCGGGAATATCTGGATTTCCACCGACGGCATGCCGAACAGCCTGCCCGGCAACGACGGCCTGTTCGTGGCCGCGACCGAGGGGGAGGAACGGGGCATGACCCGCCAGTTCTTCAGCACAGTGCCCGGCGCCGAGTGCTCGGGCCCGGAGTTCAACCCGGACAACTCGGCTCTCTTCGTCGCCGTCCAGCACCCAGGCGAGGGCGGCACCGTCGAGGAGCCGGTCAGCCTCTGGCCGGATGGCGCGGTCACCGCGCGGCCGACCGTGGTGCTCATCACCCACGACGATCCCACGGCCCCGGTCGGCCGCCTCACGTAGGCGATCGGCGGAACCGATCGAGCGACACGGCGGGCCCAGTCGGGCCCGCCGTTCGGCGTTCCTGCCATAGCACCACCTGAGCACGGGCGAAACCTCTGGGGAACTCCTCGCCCCCACCTTTGTCATTTCGAGCGTCAGCGAGACATGACAGCGTGGGGAAGTCTGCTGCGAACGTCAATCAGCCTTGGACGCAGTACTCAGTACTGTGTCCAAGGCTGATTGTCATTCCGACGAAGGAGGAATCCCCCGCGAAGCGGTATGGTGAGTTCGCCACCCGTATATACCGGCTGCGCCGGGGGATGTCTCGCTGGCGCTCGACATCACAGTGTGGGGAAGAGCTGCAACCGTCAATTACCCGTGGACAGAGCATTCAGTATTGTGTCCAGGGTCCTTCGTTGGAATGACAATCGGTTGCGCGCGACGGGACGTGGAGGCATTCGAACCAGCCGTTTTTTGACAACGAGTCATGCGAACTCTGGCATATACACCTCGTGACTATTCAGAAAATGTGAACAAATCTTTACATTTCGAGAAGCGGCCAATAGACTGGAAGCGGGCCCTGCTTCCCCGCAATTCAGCACCATATTCGTCGTTCTGGAGCCACCATGCCGGACTTGACCGAACCTCGTCAGCTTTCGGCCAACCTCCATATCGTCTATTCCGAATATCCTCATGTCGACAGCGGAAATGTGTATCTCGTGACCGGGGCGTACCCGACCCTGATCGATTGCGGCAGCCAGCGCGCCGTGCCCCAACTCCTCCGCAACCTGTCACAGATTGGTCTGGAGGCGGGCGATCTGCATCAGGTGATCGCGACCCACGGCGACTACGATCACACGCAAGGGTTCCACGATCTGCGACGGCTCCAGCCGGACCTTCTCCTCCGTATCAACCGGAACGACTGGCCGACCATGCTGGCGGGCGATTCCTATCGGAACTCCAGCTATCTGTACGGTCGTCCGTTCGTGCCGTTCGAAGCGAATCAGTGCTCACCGCTGGACGAAGGGGACGAGTTGCCCACTGGCGACACCACGCTCACGGTGCATCATACGCCCGGTCACACCGAAGGTTCGGTCTGCCTGCTCGGTGACATCGACGGACACGGCGTGCTCTTTGCCGGGGATGTGATCGGCGGGTCGATGAAGAGCCTCGCCGGCGCCGATTTGCAGCTCTGGGCGAACGCGGCGGTCCTGTGGGCCGAATCGCTCCGGCGCCTCGCGACGCTCCAGTTCGAGTGGGTGCTCAATGGGCATGAGCCGGCCACATCGCTGCCGCTGGGGAGAACCCATGTCGACCGGCTGTTCCGGTCGTTCGGGATGATGATGAATCCCTGGTTCCTGCTGGCTGATGACGACCTTGCCACCGCCAGCCAGCCCGGCGCGCCGTAGCGGGGCCGGGCGGCTGAACCTGGGACATTGCGGGGCGCGCTGGGCGACTCTTTAGCTCCAGTCATGGCGATTGTCGCCGCCATCGGCGCAACTGTCGGTGCCGAAGGGAATGGCGCACAGGGCCAGGGCGATCAGCGCGATGATGGGAAGAAGCGTCTCCATTCCTGGTTCCTTTCGAAACGGGCCGTAGACCGGTGTGAGCTACCGGCTGGCGGCCGATCCATCGATGAGTGGCGGGGTGGATTGCCGTCCCTGAATGGCGCGGCCCAGCCCGACCAGCAACGCGCTCATCGCCAGGCGTGGGGTAACGGCGATTGGTTTCGGACGTTCCTTGGCGGCGAGTTCGATCTGTGCCCGCCGGGAGGCGGTGCGTTCGCGAAGCTCGGCCTCGGTCCGGTTGATAAGGTCGAAAAGCATGGGTGAATTCATGTCGGTGTACCTTGTGCCTCGTTGGATCGTGTCGCGCATTGGCCCCGTGGCAAATGCGCGATGGCTGTGGCTCGGTCCTCAGGCGGTGAGCCGGTAGAAGCGCCAGAAGATGTTCTCGATCGGCAGGACCTCCACGTTCCGGAAGCCCGCCGTCTCCGCGTAGCCGCGAAAGGTGTCGGCGCGCATCACCGTGCCAGTGCCGGCCGACGGACTGTCGGCCATGCCCACCGGCAGGCAGTGGAGGATGCTGAAGCCGTACATCAGGCGCTCGATCTCGTCG
>JACCYX010000351.1 GCA_013696265.1 Chloroflexia bacterium | reverse complement strand
TCACCACCGCCGCCGTCTACGCCGCGTTCATGGCGATGTACCCGACCAACGCGATCGACGTCTACATCTACGCCGCGCGGTCACGGCTCCTGACCGCGTACGGCGACAATCCAAACGCCGTGCGGCCGGTCACCTACTGGGACACCGATCCCTACATGCACTACGCCTCCCAGGAATGGGCCGACAACCTGTCACCCTACGGACCGCTCTGGAACCAGCTTGCCGCGCCGGTGACCTGGCTCGGGGGAGACAGCATTGGCGAGGCGATCCTTGGTTTCAAGCTGCTCAGCGCCGGCGCGGCCATCGCCACCGCCTGGTTCATCCACGCCATCGTCCGTGACCGCCACCCCGAATGGGCGCTGCCGGCGGCGCTCTTCTGGCTCTGGAACCCGCTCGTGCTCTGGGACGGCATCGGCAACGCCCACAACGATGTAACGCTGATGCTGCCGGTCGTGGCCGCACTCTGGGCGTGGCAGAAACGGCTGGATCACTGGGTGATTCCGTTGCTGCTCGCCTCGGTCCTGATCAAATACGTCACGCTGATCCTGATTCCGGTGGCCCTGGTCGCCGTCTGGCGGCGCAATCCGGACTCGCGCGAGCGGGTGGCCGGAATCCTGTGGTCGGCCTCGGCGATGCTTTTCCTGTTCGCGGTAAGCCTGTACCCCTTCTTCCACATCGACGCCATCGTCACGAGCGCGCGGGAGCAGGGCGCCCTGGTGGCGGCTTCGCCCGCCTGGGTTGTGATGGCCTCGTTGCAGGAGTGGTCGATCGCCGTCATCCCGCGCGAGACGATCATCAACGTCGCCTATGCGATCGCCGCAATCTACATCGCCGGCTGGATGGTGGCGTGCTGGCGCGACCCCGAACGGCTACCCCGGGCGGCGTTTGAAGTGATGTTCGCCTTCATGCTCGTCGCATCCACGAACCAGCGGGCCTGGTACGTGATCTGGATCGTGCCGCTGGCGGCGCTCCTGATCCCGGCCACACCCTGGCGGCGCACCCTGCTCTGGTCCGTGACGGCGATGATGGGTCACGCCTGCACGATCTGGCTCTGGTTCATGTGGGATTTCGAGGCGTGGGGCTACTACCGGTACATCCTGATTATCGTCACTGTGGTCTTCCTGCCCGTCATCGCCCTGACCCTCCGGGAAGGGATTAATGCCCTCAGGGTGCGGACGGATCGATCGGAATCGACCCGTGCCGTCACCTCGACCGGGTGACGGTGGGTTGGAGTGCGACGAATCAATGTCGATCGGTTGCCGTCCAGGTAGGGGAGCACCTTGTGTGCTCCCGCGTAACTGCCAGTTTGGCGGATTGCAGGATGGCTAATCTACGTCGCCAGGCACGGGCGGAGACAAGCATCGCTTCGCTGCCGTACATGCCGTGAAGCATCAACAACCAGTGAGTCACTTGAGGCGGAACAACGCAAGGCTCGCCCTCTCCCGATCAGGTGTGACCGACGGCAAGCCAAACGTCGATCAGGAGGTTAAACCTCGCCGAGGTAGGCCTTGCGCACCATCTCGTTCTGCATGAGCGCCTTCGCGTCGTCGGCCAGCAGGATCGAGCCGGTTTGCAGCACGTAGCCGCGATTGGCGATGGCCAATGCCATCAGGGCATTCTGCTCGACGAGCAGGACCGTGGTGCCCTGCTTGTTGATGTCCTGGACGATCGCGAAAATCCCCTCGACCAGGATCGGAGCCAGACCCATCGACGGTTCATCCAGCAGCAGCAGTTCCGGCTTGGCCATCAGCGCTCGGCCGATGGCGAGCATTTGTTGCTCGCCGCCGGACATGGTGCCGGCCTTTTGGTTCACGCGCTCCTTGAGCCGGGGAAAGAGGTCGAACACCCGCGCCAGATCGTCCGGGTCCATCTTGCCGTGGACGAACGCGCCCATCTGCAGGTTTTCCAGGACCGACATCCGGGGGAAGACACTCCGTCCCTCCGGCGATTGAGCCACCCGGAGCCCAGCCACCTTGTGGGCCGGCATCCCGCTGATGGTGCGGCCCCGGAGCCGGACCTCGCCGGTGCGGGGCGCGAGGAGTCCCGAGATCGTCTTCAGGGTCGTGCTCTTGCCGGCGCCATTCGAGCCGATGAGCGTGACGATTTCGCCCTCGTTGACGTCGATCGTGATGCCCTTGAGCGCGTGAATGTGCCCGTAGTACGTATTGACGTCGTGTAACTCAAGCATCTTGGTGTCGGTCATGGAATGCTCATCCAGCTCCTGGCGTCTCGTGCATCGGTGGTGGAAGGAAGGGCGTGTCGCGCACTCACGGGCGGGCGTCCAGGGGCGGATTCCCCACCGGCGCGGTGGGGGCGGCCGTCGATTCTTCCCCCGGCGCTTCGACGGTAGCGATGTCGAATTGCTTGGCGAGGTCGGCGGCACCCTTTCCCAGGTAGGCTTCGATTACTTGCGGGTTGCCGCGCACCTCCGCGCCGGTGCCGTCGGCGATTTTGGTACCGTGATCCAGCACGGCGACCTGGTCGGAAATTCCCATCACGACCTTCATATCGTGCTCGATCAGGAGGATCGTGAGGTTCAGCTCCCGGCGCATGCGGTCGATAAACGCGGTCATCCCGGCCGTTTCACGGGGGTTCATGCCGGCGGTCGGCTCGTCGAGGAGCAGGAGGCTTGGTCCGCTGGCGAGCGCCCTCGCCACCTCCAGGCGGCGCTGGTCGCCGTACGAGAGGTTCCGCGCCGTCGCCTGCGCCTGCCGGCCCAGCCCAACGTAGTCGAGCAGGCTGTAGGCGGTTTCGCGTGCCTCGCGTTCCTCCTTCATCACCCCGCGGGTGCGAAGAAACGCTCCGAGCGCCCCCGTCTTCATCCGCGAGTGCATGCCGACGAGCACGTTCTCGATCACCGTCATGTTGGCGAAGAGCCGGATGTTCTGGAAGGTACGGGCGATGCCCAGCGACGTCACCTGATCCGGACGCAACGAGGTGCCGCCAAATCCCGTGCCGCCGAAGATCGGTTTGCCCTTGAACAAGATCGTGCCGTCGGTCGGTTTGTAGTTGCCCGCAATCATGTTGAAGAACGTGGTTTTGCCAGCGCCGTTGGGCCCGATCACGCTGGTGATGCTGCCGGTGGCGATGTCGAGGTCGACCGAATCGACGGCGACGAGACCGCCGAAACGCTTGGTGATGCCGCGCGCCTCGAGGATCGGTGGTCCGGCTGGTGAGGAGTCAGTCATCAGGTGGCGCTCCCTCGCGCGAGTGGCGCGTCTTCCTCACGGACTTCGTAGAGGTTGTCGTTCTCGTCATCGTCGTCGTCGTCCCGCCGCAACTCCGCCGCCCGCCGGCTGGAGGGGAACAAGCCGCCCGGCCGCAGGAGCATGATGAGCACGAGCGCCAGCCCGAAGATCAGGAACCGGTCGGAGTTGAGGTTATGCGTCGCCATCCAGTCCCCAAGCCACTGCAGCGGCGCCCAGGTGATCCGCTCGCCGGCCCAGTTCAACGGCCTGGTCAGCTCAGTCGCCAGGATCCGGTCGAACGAGCCGATGATCAGCGAACCGGCGATCACGCCGTAGATGTTGCCGATACCGCCGAGGATGACCATCGCCAGGATGATGATCGAGACGGAAAACTGGAACTGATCGGGGTAGACCACCCGCACATAGCCGGCGTAGAGCGAACCGGCGAACCCCGAGAAAGAGGCTCCCAGCGCGAAGGCCCACAGCTTGGTGCTGACCGTGTTGATACCCATCGAGGCAGCGGCGATTTCGTCTTCCCGGATCGCCTGCCACGATCGTCCCAGTCGGGAATCGTAGAGGCGGGTGATCATGAAGATCGAGAGGATGCCGATGGCCAGCACCAGCCAGAACCAGTTCGCCTGGTTGACGGTGTTGAATGCAATCTCTCGGCCGCCCAGCAAGGGGATGGACGGGGGTTTGGCGATCTGGCCGATGCCTTGTGGACCGTTCGTAACCGTCGACGCGTTGGTGAAGAAATCTGGCACGATCTCCCCGAAGCCAAGGGTGACGATCGCCAGGTAGTCACCACGCAACCGGAGCGTGGGGGCACCGAGGATGACCCCGAATACGGCCGCCAACACCCACGACACGGCCATCGCCGGCCAGAAGGATTGCAGGGCCTCAGGAATCCAGCCCCGTTGCACGAACCAGCTGTTCGGCGAGGTCAGGAAGGCGTTGCCGTAGGCGCCGATGACAAAGAATGCGACGTACCCGAGGTCGAGCAATCCGGCGTAGCCGACGACGATGTTGAGCCCCATCGCCAGGATCACAAAGACGAAGATCGGGATCCACTGGCCCAACTGGTTCCAGTCCAGCGCCTGATCGAGGATCGGGTAGATCGCCAGGACCAGGGCGCCGACCAGGACCTTCAGCAGTCGCTGGCGGTCTTCCCGCTTGCGATCCTCGAAATACTGTTCGGCACGGGTTGCGTACGGTGATGCCATGGTCGAGTTCCTCCTGGTCGTCAGACCTTGTCAGGCACCGATTGGCCAAGCAGACCAGAAGGACGGAAGACGAGGACCAGGATGAGGATGCCGAAGATGACCGAATTGGTCCACTGGCTCCCCCATCCTGAGATGTAGGTGCCCATGAAGCCATCGCTGTACGACCAGATCAGGCCGATCAGGAACCCACCCAGCACGGCGCCACCCAGGTTGCCGATCCCACCCAGGACGGCGGCGGTGAAGGCGAACAACCCGTAGGTGAACCCCATCTGGAATCGTCCCGAGTTGTTGTAGAAGAGCGCCACCATGCCCGCTGCCCCAGCAAGGCCGCCGCCGAGCAGGAACGCCACCCCGATCGTGCGGTTGATGTCGATTCCCATCAGGGCGGCCGCCTCGCGGTCCTGGGCCGTGGCCCGCATCGCCGTGCCGATCCGGGTCCGGTAGACAAACCAGGAGAGGATCAGCAGCAGGGGAATGGTGACACCGATCACGAAGACATCGATGAGCCGGAGGCGAAGCGTCGAATCGGCGAACCAGTCCCGCAGCAGCGGCCATTCCTGCAGCACGTTGTAGGTCCGGAACTCGCGCGGGATCAGGTCGGGGGCGGTGAACGGGTTCGGGCCCTTCCAGTAAATCGCCAGGTTCTGGAGGATGAAGCTCATGCCGATGGCGGCGATCAGCGGCGCCAGCCGGGGCGCGTTGCGCAGCCGGCTGTAGGCCAGCTTGTCGATTCCGGCGTTCAGCAGCCCCGAGAAGATCATCGATGCCGCGAGCGTAAGCAGCAAGACTGCCACGATCGCCCCGGTCGACGATTCGCTCGTGACTCCGGTGAGCAGGGCCACGGTGGCCGCGAAGAACGCACCCATCATGAAGACTTCGCCATGCGCAAAGTTGATAAGCTCGATAATGCCGTAGACCAGGGTGTAACCGAGAGCGATCAACGCGATCAACGAGCCTGTGGCCAGTCCGATAATCATGAACTGGAAGAATAAGGTCCACTCGAAATCCATGCGCAGGTTCCAACCCGTCTCGCTCATTATCCGGATGTGATGTGGCCCGGCGGTTGGCCAACCGCACGCGAACCGGGCCGAGCGTTTTGCCCGGCCCGGTTCTGTTGAA
>JACCYX010000341.1 GCA_013696265.1 Chloroflexia bacterium | reverse complement strand
ACCGTGACCAGCGGCTTGACCGCCTCTTCGGTAATGAAGTTGGTGGTTCCCCTGATCCGGTTGATCGTGCTCGTCGTCTCGTCGAGCATTGGCATCGCCCGATCCTTGAGCTGCATGAAGAGCAGGACGAGCGCGACCGTGATCGCCGCGAGCAGGATGACGGTGACGGCGGACGTCAAGACGACAAAGATGATTGCGATATCCCGCAACCGTTCAAGCGCCGCTTGATCGTCCCCACCCAGCAGGTAGAGACCCACCCCGATCAGCACGAAGATCAGGAGCGCGGCGACGCCAGCCAAAATGCCTTTGGATTTGAGACTGTCCATACCTTCTCCCGTATCCCCACCAGCCAGTTTCCGTAATATTACCGATTATTGCGCATCCGCGAGATGTTCGACGTCATGATTCGGCCAGTCCAGCGGTCTGGCCCTGGCGCGACACCCTTTCGATCGTACCGCCGCCCACCACTTCATTGCCATCGTAGAAGACGATGGCCTGACCGGGCGAAGCGATCGGTCCACTTCCTGAAGGAAACGTCACTGTCACCGTGCGTTCCGCTTCCGACCCTGGCAAGACGGTCGCGCGGGCCGGTTGGCCGCGATAGCGGACGGCGATCTCGCTCGCGAACGACACATCAGGCCAGGCTCCCGAGGTGAACGACACATCGGTCACCGCAATCGACACCGCCCGGCCCTCGTCCCGGTCGCCGACAACCAGCCGGTTGGCCGCCGTGTCCAGGTGCAGCACGAAGTACGGCTTGGTCGCGGCGATCCCGATACCCCGCCGCTGCCCGACGGTGTGGTTCACCAACCCCTTGTGCTGGCCGAGCACCTCACCACTCTCGCTCACGATTTCGCCAGGCACGGTCACGTCCGGCCGCCGGGCGGCGACGAAATCGGCGTACGAGCGGTTGCCGACGAAGCAAATCTCCTGGCTCTCGGCCTTGTCCGCCACCGGCAAGCCGTAGCCGCGGGCCAGGGTCCGCACCTCGGGCTTCATCAGGCGTCCCAATGGGAACTGGAGGAAGCGCAACTGCTCTTGCGACAGGGTGTAGAGGACGTAGCTCTGGTCCTTGCCGCTATCGAGCGCCCTGTACATCCGAACATTGCCATCGGCGTTCCGCGTTTCCAGCCGGACGTAGTGGCCGGTCGCCAGGCAGTCGGCGCCGAGCTGCTTCGCCCGCTGGACCAGGTGCCGGAACTTGACGTGCCGATTGCACTCCAGGCACGGATTCGGCGTCCGCCCGATCGCGTACTCGTCGACGAACTTCTGGACGACCGCCTCGCCGAACTCGACCTCCATGTTGACGGCGTAGAACGGCACGCCAATCGTGGCGCAGGTGGCACGGGCGTCGTCCATCGCCGGGATGCCGCAGCAGGGATTCGCGCGGTGGTCCTCGTCATCGGACGAAAAGAGCCGCAGGTTCATGCCGACGACGCGGTAGCCCCGCTCCCGCATCAGGAGCGCCGTCACCGCGCTGTCGACGCCGCCGCTCATCGCGACGACGGCAGTTTTGCCCGCCCCATCGCGTGGGCCGATCTTGTCCTCGACCAGCAGCGCTTCGGCGGCGGCCAGGTCATCAGCCGATGGCGGACCAGGCGCGGCGGCGCAGGTAGCGTGCATTGGTGCGAACGAGATGCCAGTCATTGGACACAATCACATGAGATGCGGATTCGCCTGGAACACTCCAATTGGCACGATGGAGCGTAGAAAACTCGCCTGGAGTCTACCATGAGGCTATTCGGGGACAGCACGATGGTACACTGAACGTACACTCATGCGGCAGCGGCGTGTGGGAGCCACGGCTTCCCTACGAAACGACGCCGAACAGACACCGCATCGTCGTTCGAGCGGGGAATCCATCGAGTCACCAGGAGGCCGGAACGCCGTGGAGAGCATGAACGCCCGCCAGCTTTGGCAAGCGGTGCTCGCCGATCTCGAAACCAGCATCACGCGCAACGCGTTTACGAACTGGTTTCTCCAGACCGGACTGGCCGGCGTCGAGGACGATGTCGCCACCGTCACCGCGCCGCACTCTTACGCCGCCTCGACCCTCCAGAACCGATACGCCCCCCAGGTCGAAAAGGCGCTGACCCGGATCATCGGCCGCCCAATCCAGGCGACCTTCACCGTCGTCGAGAGGCCGGGCACGCCGGAAGCCGCCGGCGCGCCCATCGCCACGAACGGCGTTCCGAAAACTCCCGAAGCCAGGAGCCGTCCGCCGGAACGCCGCCCTAAACCTGGCCGGCCCGCCAACGAGGGACTGGTGTCGAACCGGCAGCTCGAACTCGCCCCCAGCGCGCCGAACGGACTCAACCCGAGGCTGACGTTCGACACCTACGTCGTCGGCAGCTCGAACCGGCTGGCCCACGCCGCCTCGCTGGCGGTCGCCGATCACCCTGGCGGCAAGTTCAACCCGCTGTTCGTCCACGGCGGGGTGGGTCTTGGCAAGACCCACCTGCTCCACGCGATCGGGCACAAGGCGCTCGCCATCAACGCTGACCTATCGGTCATGTACGTCACGTCCGAAACCTTCACGAACGACGTGATCAACGATATCCGGTCGGGAAGGATGGACGATTTCCGGGCCCGTTACCGCCGCATCGACATCCTGATGATCGACGACATCCAGTTCATCGCCGGCAAGGAGAGCACCCAGGAGGAGTTCTTCCACACCTTCAACGCGCTCTACCAGAACGGCAAGCAGATCATCATCTCCAGCGACCGCCCGCCGCGCTCGATCTCCGCGCTGGAAGACCGCATGCGGTCCCGCTTCGAGGGCGGGCTGATCGCCGATGTCCAATCGCCCGACTACGAAATGCGGATCGCGATCCTGGGCCAGAAGGCGGACGACTTCGGGATCAGGATCCCGCCCGACGTGACCGAATACGTGGCCCACAAGGACCAGACCAACAT
>JACCYX010000329.1 GCA_013696265.1 Chloroflexia bacterium | reverse complement strand
GAGAGCCAGAAGAGGTCGGGCGCGGTGCCGCCCGCAATCGTGGTTTGCAGCTTGGTGTAGTAATCGGACGGCTGGGGTTCGGAGATGATCTCGAAATCGGTGGCCTCGGCGTTGACGGCGTCGAGCACGATCTGGAGTTCGGCGGCCTCCTCGACGGCGGCCCAGGTTCCAAGCCGGACCTGCACCTTTTCCTGGGCGCCGGCGGACATCGGCGCGCCAAGCGCGAACGACGATCCGGCGACGGCCAGGCCCACGGCACCGGCCCCCTTGAGCGCCGATCGGCGCGACAGGCGAGACGCGGCGAGTGCTTCGCGCAACTGCTGGATGCGATCTTGCTGCATGGCGATTATCTCCTGTGGTCGTGAAAAGACCGCGCCATGTACCTGACGCGAACGATGCACATGGAACATCAAAAACGCCCCGTACGAACGAGTTCGTGAAACGCCAACAGTGTAGTCGAGGGGATTTTTATTGTCGAGCGGCCGATGGTCATTCTGACCTGTCGTTTTGTCGGTTGGCTCTTCATTCCTGGCGGGCTTCATGAGACGATGGCATCGATAGGAACGCCGCCGCTGGAGGGAGACGAACCGTGATCCGCGAAACCAATTGGGCCGGGAACCATGTCTACCGAGCTTCGACGATTCACCGGCCGGAATCAGTCGAGGAGTTGCGGGAGATCGTCTCACGGGCGCCGCGCATCCACGCGCTGGGATCGCGGCACTGCTTCAACGACATCGCCGACTCGGCCGAACTGGTTTCGATCGACGCCATCGAAGTGCCCGTCGAAATCGATCGCGAGGCGATGACCGTCACCGTGGGCGCAAGCATCCGGTACGGCACCCTCGCCCAAACGCTGGAGCGGGAAGGGTTCGCCCTGCACAACATGGCGTCGCTTCCTCACATCACCGTGGCCGGGGCGGTTTCGACCGCCACCCACGGCTCGGGCGATGCCCTCGGCAATCTGGCGACGGCGGTGTCCGGCATCGAGCTGGTGACGAGTTCCGGCGAGATGGTCACGGCGAAGCGGGGCGAACCGGACTTCGACGGGATGGTCGTCGGGCTCGGGGCGCTCGGCGTGGTCACGCGCCTGACGCTCGACATCGAGCCCACGTACCAGGTGCGCCAGGTCATCTACGAAGACCTCGCCTGGGATCACGTCGACGCCCACTTCGACGAGGTAATGTCGAGCGCGACGAGCGTGAGCCTGTTCACGGACTGGGGTGAGAGCGTCAATTCGACGTGGGTCAAGCGCCGGGCGGTGTCCGGCGACGAGGGGCCGCACCGGACCGACTTCTTCGGGGCGCGAACGGCGACCCGGAACCAGCATCCGGTCAAGAGCCTGCCGGCCGAAGCGTGCACCGAGCAGATGGGCGTTCCCGGCGCGTGGGCGGACCGGCTGCCGCACTTCCGGATGGATGCCGTGCCGGCCAGCGGCGACGAAATCCAGGCCGAGTACATGATCGCCCGCGATCAGGCGCTGCCGGCGATCTGGGCGTTCCGCGAGGCGATCCAGCCGTACCGGGATCTCGTCTGGATCAGCGAAGTCCGCACCGTGGCCGCCGACAACCTCTGGCTAAGTACGGCGTATGGGCGGAATACCGTCTGCCTGCATACCTCGTTCCGGCACGACCAGGCGGCGGTCGACCGGATCTTGCCGGTGCTGGAAGCTGCGCTCGCCCCGTTCGAGCCCCGGCCCCACTGGGGCAAGGCGTTCGCCCACGCGCCGCGCTACGAACGCCTGGCGGACTTCCGCGAACTAGCCAGGCGCCTCGATCCGCGCGGCGCGTTCCGGAGCGACTACCTGGAGCGACACGTTTGGGGTTGACGCTCGCCGGTCAAGGCGCGTCCGAGTCTTCTTTCTCATCGTCCACGTAGCGGCCGTGGTCGGGAACGGCGATCTCGCCGAACCGGCAGCGGGTGGTGGAACTCGTCGATCTCAACCCGGATCACGGTCCGGCCGAGTTGCTCCAGGGGAGCGACGAGTTCATCGGCGATGGACGTTTTTCCGGCGGCGGTGCGTCCGTCGATCCCAACCCGAAGCGGGTGGGGCGGCGAGGCCGCCGCGATGTACCGGGCGAGTCGATCAAGAATCTGGGTGCGGGTGGGTGGGGAATCGATCAACCCGGTCTCTCCGGTGGGAAGTTTGTTCGCGGCGTAGACCCGATAAAGATCGACACGGAGGGCCGGAACGATGCCGACGGAAACCGCAAATGCTCTCTCGGAGCCGGGCGACTGGTTCGTGTTCGAGACGTTCGGCGCCGATGGCACGCTCGCGATCGGCGTGGCGCGAGGTATGCCGGACCCCTCGGCGGTCATGGTCGTGCGGGACGGACTGACGCGCATGGCTGCCCGCGACGTCGCCGTCCGTCTCGCCGAGGAGTACCGATCAGTGGGAAGGTTGCCCGATTCCCCGACTGAACGAGCGAGGCGGGTCGATTCGGAGGACGACTGATGACCCCGCTCACGCCCGGACGTGAGCGATCACTTCTTCCGCCACCCGGGCCACGATCCCGTCCGGATAGGGAGCGGGCAGGACGAGCACAATGTGGGTTGCCCCGGCATCGACGAAGCCCTGGAGTTCGCTGACCGAGGACGTGAGATCGTCGGCGCGAAGCCGGTGCTGGTAGGAGAGCGTGATTTCCGCCGGATCGCGTCCGACCGCCGCGCAATGGCCGTGCAGGACGCTGACCTTGTGCCGGAACTCCTCGACCGATCCGCCGGTGTAGTTCCAGATGTCCGCGTGGTTGGCGACGACCCGCAGGGTCAACTGCTCCCCACTGCCGCCGATCACGAAGGGTGGCCAGGGCTTCTGGACCGGCTTGGGCTCGCTTCGGGCGTCCTTCAACTGGTAGTAGCGGCCATCGAAATCGACGGTCGGTTGCGTAAAGAGGCCCTTGATGATCTCGCAGGCCTCGCCGAGGCGGCGAATCCGCTCGCCCGGCTGGTAGAGCGGAAGGCCCATGCTTTCGTGCTCGTAGACGTTCCAGCCGGCGCCAATCCCGAAATCGAGCCGGCCTTCAGAGATAACATCGACCGTGGCCGCGATCTTGGCGAGCACGGCGGGATGGCGGTAGGTGTTGCCGGTGACCATCAGGCCGAGGCGCAACCGTTCCGTCTCGGCGGCGAAGGCGGCGAGAACGGTCCAGCCTTCGAGGCAGGGGCCATCGACATCGCCCTGGATCGGGGCGAAGTGGTCGAAGAGCC
>JACCYX010000278.1 GCA_013696265.1 Chloroflexia bacterium | reverse complement strand
CTCGCAGGCGCCGGTATCCTCGTTCAACACGTCGCCTTCGGCACATTCCGGCGGGGCGGCGTCGACCACGGACTCACACTCGCCCGAGAACGGGTTCAGCGCCTCGCCTTCCGCGCAATCCGGCGGAGCCGCCTCGCCCGTGGGCTCGCACCCGCCGGTGGCGTCGTTCATCACCTCGCCTTCTGGGCACTCCTGCTGGGCAACACCCACCGGCGAAGGATCTCCGGCCACCGAGAGGACGGCCGAAAACGCCATGAACAAGACGACCAGCAAACCAAATCTGTTCGCCGGCCTCGCCTGACGCCTGGTTTCAATGGATCCGCCTGAATTGCCCATGGTTTCCCCCAACGTGGTGATCGAAGCGGCGTTCCGATTCACGTCGATAAATGAACCATTACCGATGTTTGGCGAACGCCAAAGTCCTGACCCGCGCGACGCTGAAACGAGCGATTCGCTTTCGTATCTCATTCAGATACGAGCCATGACGTCACCGAAAGTTTGGACAGGGCCAGAATCATCGGGAACCCCGCGACAGGTCGCGAACGATCCTTGTTCGCCACAGGTCGAATCGCCGGGGAGAAGGAACAGGTGATGGCCCTGACACCGTCGAAACGACGGTAGTCAAGACATATTCCGCCGATTCAGCTTCTTCGTAGAGCATGAGGCGGGCGGGCCTGCCGAACATCGGTAGGATTACCCAAATTCTCGACGCGAGCGATGGGGGAGCCTACGTGATCCGTAAGTAATGCCCGGGGCCATGCCGCACCCGAGAGCGGGAAGACGGGCTGCAGTTTTTGGTCAGCCATTCATGCGGACCGTCAGCGACGGCGCCGGGAGGGAGCCAGGCGGGAACCCTGGCATTCCCGCCGTCTCGTCGTCCTGACCGGACTCGCCCAATGAGCGGAGCCGCTGTCAGCCGACCTCTGTGCCTCCAGGGGGTGCATTATCCGATCGTCATGCCGGTCTGCCGCACCATCCCGAGTGAGTCGAACATCACCCGGAGTTCGACGATCTGACCTTCGACCACGCGGAACACGTCGATCCCGGAAATTTCGTAGGCCTTGCCGGTTGGACTCATGCCCATCATTTCGCCAGTGAAGGTACCCCGCGAGGTGGTCATCTGGACTACCCGATCCCCATCGACGAGTTGGTCACCGATGGTTTCATGCAAGTCGGGGAAAGCGTGCTTGTAGGCGGCAAGGAGGTGTTTCAAGCCTTCGCGGTCGAGTGGTCCGGGACCGAGGCTCGGAGGGCCGTAGTAGTGAAAGTTGGGCGCGAGGAGCTCGTCGATGAGGGCGATGTCCCCGTTGGTAACCACTTCCTCCCGAAAGCGGCGTGCGATACGTTTCACCTGCTCAGTCATTGCCCTTTTCTCCTTGCCACCTCAGGCGCGGATCTCGTAGAAGAGGTTGAACGGGTTGTGCGGAAAGTCGATCCGGCGGAATTGGGTAAAGCCTGCCTCCTCCGCCAACTCGCGCGCCTTTTCCTCGCCCATGCAGGTGCCGGTGCCTTCGCCGCCGACCGCCAGCGCCTGGGTCATGCAGTAGTTGGTGCTGGCCGAGTAGCCGAAGGCGCCGATCCCCATCGGATGATCGATATTCCGTTGCAAGTCCCCGAAGAGATTGAATTCGAGCACGAAGTAGGTGCCGCCGGGATTGAGTGCGCGCTTGATCTCGCTCATCGCGGGACGGGGGTGCGGCATATCGTGGACGACATCGAACGACGTGATCAGGTCGTACGTTCCCGGAATACCCTGGGTCACATCGACCACTTCGAAACGCACATGGTCGGCAACTCCGGCGGCCTCGGCGTTGGCGTTGGCCGCCGCGATGGCTGGCGCGTAATTGTCGTAGCCGACCAACGTGGCGTCGGGATAGCCCTGGGCCAGAAACAGGAGGGCCTGGCCGTTGCCACAGCCAATATCAGCGACCGCGCCGCCCGCCCGGAGCGTGGAGTCCACCTCCGGCATCGCGGGGATCCAGTCCCGCACCAGGTTGTTGCGGAAGGCGGTCCGCGTAAACCGCTCGAAGCCGCACCAGAATTCGTCGCCAAACCGTTCCTGGGGCACCCCGCCGCCATGGCGAAAGGCGTCCGTCAACTCGTCGACGTTGCGCCACGTGGTCGGCGCCATGCTGAAGAGGCTGGTCAGGTAGACAGGGCTATCGTGATCGGCCAGGCAGAATGCCTGCTCGGGGGACAGGCTGAACTCCTTCGCGGCGGCGTCATAGGCAACGTAGCCATGACAGGCCATCGCCGACAGCCACTCCCGGGCGTACCGCTCGTTGATCCCGGCCCGCTGGGCAAACCCGGCACTGGTGCCGGGTCCCTGAGCCAGGTGATCGAAGAGGCCGAGGCGGTCACCGATCGCGTTGAGGGTGCCCATCTGGGCGGCGGTGATATCCCCCAGAACCTTGAAAGCGAAGGCGAACGCTTTATCCATGTCAAGCGCGGGACTGGACGCATCGGTCATGATTTTTCTCCTTGAAGCCCATCGCAAGTCTGTCGTCGGCCAGAAGCCTGGTCGATTCCTGGTCCCGGTGTGAGCATCGTAGGCTGCCGTATTCCCTCCCACATCGAACGAATTACGGATTTCCCAAGGACTCCCGCGATTGAGATTGCGTACGTCTACGTAATCAATGCCTGGGACGATGCAAGCGGCGTCGCGGGTCAGTCTCGCCGAGGACTGCCGTCGTCACCTGGACGCAGGGAGGCCGGT
>JACCYX010000212.1 GCA_013696265.1 Chloroflexia bacterium | reverse complement strand
GCGGGATTCCGGGTCAGCGTAACCATGAACGTCGATCCTGCCTGACTTCGAGCGAACGTACACTCCAGTAACCTCAGCATGATACTGTACGTACTATAGCACAAATGTTCGTATCTGTGTCAAGCCGGCACATTTCGGTTTGGGGTGGGGACAAATGCGGTGCGCCGCGCTGGTTCGACGCGGGGCCGACACAAGGCAGGTGGCGCGCATTGAATGGGGGCATGGTTTGGTAGGGGAGGGTTAGTGAGCCGCAAAGCCGAACGAGGCGACGACAGGTTGCTCGCGTATGCCCTCCCGCCTGGCCGCGGTGGCGGCAGCGAGGCGACGAACCACGTTTTCGGTCGCCGCACGAGGACAATCCCGGTTGCGGCACATCGCGGGAGGGCATACACGGGCCAGGATCCGGTTGCCGAGGTGTCCTTGACGGGCCCGTTAGCCCTCCCCTACGAATTCAGAGGATGCGGCAATGCGTATGACCCGTAGAACATCGGCGACGCCCCGCCCTTGCCCGGCGGGCACCGGTCGGTGCTTCTTAGGGCGCTCTTAGGAATGCTCCCGATACTTGGATCGAGACTGGGAACGCTGGCGGTCGCTGGCGGTCAGGGCGGATGCGCCGCGATCGGTAGAGCAGGGGATGACGCATGAACATAGGGTCGATCTCTCGTTTCGTGCTCCGGCACAAGGCGTGGGTGGCATCGTTCTGGCTGGCCGTGACGGTCGCGTCGGTCGCCCTGATGCCGTGGGTGTTCGACAACCTCTCCGAGTCGTTCGACATGCCCGGCAGCGAAAGCGCCGACATGGCGATGGAGACATCTGCCATCTACGGCAACGATGGCGCCTTCGCGCCGCTGGTGATGGTGGTGACACTGCCCGAGGGTCAATCCGTCGACTCGGCCCGGGTCCGCGATGAGTGGCTCGCGCTCGAGTCCACGGTTGTCGCGGCGGAGCCATCCGCGCGCCTGGTGTCGTGGGCGACGACCGGCGACCCCGCGTTCGTCTCCGACGACGGCCGGACCGTCTTCGGGCTGGTCTACTTCGCGACGGATGGATTCGCCCCGCGGGGTCTCGCCGAAGCCCGGGAAAGCGTGGAGGACGCCACGATTGCCGGCGCGCCGGTCTTGCTGACCGGACGCCCGGTGCTCGAATCGGAATTCAGCGGCGAAGCCGAAGGCGAGGGCGGGGGCGGCGCGCTGGTCGAGACGCTGATCGGTGGCGTTGGCGCGCTGGTGGTGCTGTTGTACATCTTCGGCTCGGCGCTCGCGCTCACGCCGCTGATCATCGCCGCGGTTTCGATCCTGACCTCGTTCCTGATCATTGGCGGGCTGACCACTGTGATGGACATCAACTCCATCGTCCAGTTCCTGGTCGCGCTGGTCGGCCTCGGGGTCGCGATCGACTACGCCTTGCTGGTGGTCAGGCGCTGGCGGGAGGAACGGCTGGCCGGGAACCCGAACGAGCTGGCCGTGCAGCGGGCGATGGAAACCGCCGGGCACGCCGTGGTCTTCAGCGGCACCACCGTCGGGATCGGACTCGTTGCCCTGATCGCGGTTCCGGTTCCGTTCTTTCGCGGGATGGGGGTGGGCGGCATGGTGATTCCGCTGGCGAGCGTGCTGGTCACGATCACGCTGCTGCCGGTGATCCTGGCCACGATCGGGCCGGCGATGGACCGCGTGGGCCTGAAGAAGAAGGCGGAGAACCATCGCGGGTGGGAGCGCTGGGCCGCGTTCGTGGTCAGGCATCGCGGGGCGTCGGCGGTCGTTGGCCTGGTCTTGCTGGCGCTGCTCATCATTCCCGCCACGCAAATCGCGATTGGCACGCCGCGGCCGGATTCGCTGAACAGCTCAGGTGAGCCGCGGATCGGCCTGGAAACCCTCGAATCAAGCGGGATCGATGCGGGCGTCGTGGACCCCCTGACGATCCTCGTCCACGGCGATCCAGCGCCGGTTGTCGAGGCTGTCGCCGGGCTTGACGGCGTGCGCGGCGCGGTCGCGCCGGATAACGAACAGTGGCGCCAGGACGGCACCGGGCTGGTGGCCGTGATCCCGCAAAGCAACGGGGAGAGCGCCGACGGGCGAGACGTCACGCGCGACGTGCGGGCCGCGGTCGACGGCCTGGCCGGTGACCCGCTGGTGGGCGGTGGTCCGGCCAGGAGCGCCGATTTCGTGGGGCGAGTCTATGGCGGCTTTCCGCTGATGATCCTGATGGTGGCGGTAGTCACCTACGTCCTGCTGGTGCGCGCCTTCCGCTCGCTGCTGCTGCCGTTGAAGGCGCTCTTCCTCAACGTGCTCTCGGTGGCCGCCGCCTACGGCGTGCTGGTGGTGGTGTGGCAATGGGGCTGGGGTTCGGAACTGATCTGGGGCATCGAATCCACGGGCGCGATCACCGACTGGATCCCGATCATGATCTTCGCGTTCCTCTTCGGGCTCTCGATGGACTACGAGGTCTTCATCCTACACCGGATGCGCGAGGAGCACGATGGCGGACACGGTACCGACCTGGCGATCGTGCGAGGCCTGGCCTTCACGGGCAAGCTCGTGACCTGCGCCGCGCTGATCCTTTTCCTGGCGTTCGTCGCGATGTCGTCGACGCCGGAGACGGAGATCAAGATCATGGCCACGGGCCTGGCGGCGGGCATCATCATCGACGCCACCGTGATCCGCGCCTTCCTGGTGCCGGCCCTGACCTCGCTGATGGGCAAGTGGAACTGGTGGCTGCCGCGGGGGTTGCAGTGGTTCGCCCCGCAACCCGCGGCCATCACCCAGGCGTCGCCGGCGCCGGCCAGCACCCTTGTCGCTGGGCCGGCGATGGACGCCTGACCGCATTGGTGAGTGTCGCGGCAACCCACAATCGTCACCC
>JACCYX010000198.1 GCA_013696265.1 Chloroflexia bacterium | reverse complement strand
CGATGTCGATCTCGGGATTGTCTGACGTGCGGAACACGACTGGCCCCTTAACGCGGGAGCACACAAGGTGCTCCCCTACGAGCCGGACTTGCGCCGGCCACCCGTACGATGTGCGAGTGCTGGCATGACCTTGCTCCTCACCCTCGTGGGCGTTGGCGTCATGGCGCTGGTGATCCGCGACATCTTCCAGACGCTCTTCGCCCCGAGCGGCAGTGGCCGCCTGAGCCAGGGAGCCGCGCGTCAGGTGTGGCGCCTGGTGCGATCCGTCAGCAGCCGCAAGCAAGACCGGCTCTCCGTAGCGGGACCCCTTTCCCTGGTGCTGATCATCCTGCTCTGGACGGGTGGCTTGATCCTGGCTTGGGCGTGCCTGCTCTGGCCGCACCTTCCCGAGCGATTCCTGCTCTCGCCGGGCATGGATCCCGAACAGAACGACGGCTTCCTCAATGCCGTCTACGTCTCCCTGGTCACCCTGGGCACGCTCGGCTACGGGGAAATCACGCCCGAGCCAACCTGGCTGCGGTTGCTGGTCCCGCTGGAAGCCCTGATCGGGTTCGCGCTCTTCACCGCATCCATCTCATGGATTATGTCGATCTATCCGGGGCTGGCCCGGCGCCGGCACCTGGCCCGCGAAGTCTCCATCCTGCACCGGAGCGAGCAGCGGTCCGGCGTCGCCATTGCCGATCTAGACGCCGGGATGTACTGCACCATGCTGCGGGACCTGGCCAGCCAGGTCATCGCCGTGCGGAACGATTTCATCCAGTTCCCGATCACCTATTACTTCCGGACGTCCGACCGGGCCGCCTCGCTCGAAGTCGCGTTGCCGCCGCTGGTCGCTCTGGCGCGGAACGCTGACCGACACGACTCCCCAGCGGTCCGGCTGAACGCCGCGCTGCTGCTGGAAGCCCTCCTGGATCTTTCGTCGCACCTCGCCGAGACCTGGGTCGATTGTGATGACGAGGCCGACATGGACGGCGTGCTGGAAGCCTACGCCGCCGATCACATGCACTCCATTGGCGACCCGGTGTGATACGGAGTATCGTCATTTCGAGCTTGCGAGAAATCCCTGTGCGAAGCACTCGACGGCGTAGCCGTCGCCTGGTATCGCCCACTGCAAGGTCCGCCAGCGGCGGATGCGCTTCGCGCAGGGATGCCTCGCTGGCGCTCGACATGACGGCGAAAGGGGAGGCATGGCGAATCGGGCAAAACTCTGACGTCTACGGCACGATGATGCCGTCACCGGCCAAGCGGCCCGCGTCTTGCGCGCCTACCGGCGGCAGAGTCAACCGGGATGGCCATGATCCTGGTCCTCGGCATCGATGGGCGTACCAATGTCATTCAGGGCATCCTGCCGGGCCTCGATGTAGGTGAGCACGTCGCGAATCTCCTCGTCGGAAAGCGAGTCCTCGAATCCCGGCATCTCGGTGCCCTGCTTGCCGTTGCGCACCCAATAGATGAGGTCTTCATCGGAGTGCACCATCGTGTGCGGTTGCGTGAAATCGGCCGGCGGGGGCTCCATGCCCGCGCGCTCCGGTCCGTCTCCGCGCAGCTCCGGGCCGTGGCAGACGAGGCATTGCTGGCTATAGATCTCTTCGCCGCGCTCGACCATCGCCACATCCTGGGGGTCGATCGCGTGTTCCCCGCCCGCGCTGGCCAGGATCGGATCGATCCGGGCCTGGGCCAGCAGGATGACCCCGAGCAGCAAGGCCGCCGCGCCGAGACCGGCCGATTCCTTCCGGGTCGTACCCGGTCCTGAACGGAACCCGACGATCAGGCCGGCGAAGCCCACCAGCATCAGCGTCAAGCCAGTCACGCCGCCGACGGTCTGGAAACGCCAGGGGGCGCCCGGCACGTCGACATCCGGGGCGGTGGTCCCGATCGAGACGGTCGTTTCGGCCGAGGTCGGGGCCGCGGCCGGTTCGCGGATGATGGCGGTGACCTCCCAATCCGCCGCGATGCTGAGGTCGCTGCCGTGGTGCTCGAAGGCATTGCCGCTCACCCGTGAAAGCAGCACCTCGTTGGTGCCGAGGTCGTCCCGGTCCGGGATCGTTAGCCGAAGCAAGGCTTCGGCGTCGGCCGGCAGGTTGGGGCCGTCGACTTCGAGCCGGAAATGATTGAGTCCAGCCACGCCCGGCGCCAGGAGCAACGTGGACGATGGCGACGCCTCGTCGAAGTCGATCGCGATCTGACGCGATTCCTCGGCCACCACGTCGCGGGCCGGTTGGAGGCTCGTCATCTGGCCGACCGCCGCGAGCAGGAGGACGATCACGATCAGCTCGCCCGTGACCGTCCAGCGCAGGCGGCGAGTCCAGACCGGTGTTTCATCGCCCCGTTCACGGGCACCAAGTTTCCGCGTAATCACCAGCAGATTGATGCCGGCCAGGGCGAGAATCACGACCAGCAAGCCGAGCTTGACCATGAGGGCCCGGCCATACGGGGTCGTGGTCAGGGCGGTCCAGTTGCCGACGTGGAGCCAGCCGGCGTAGAAGCCGGTGACGCCAATCACGGCCATGCAGATCAGGGCCAG
>JACCYX010000193.1 GCA_013696265.1 Chloroflexia bacterium | reverse complement strand
ACCGTCTGCTGCCGCTCCTGGTCGGCGGCTCCCGCGACCTGCCGCAACGGCAACAAACCATGCGGGGGGCGATCACCTGGAGCTACGAGTTGCTCAATCCGGCCGAGCAGGCGATTTTCCGCCGCCTCGCGGCATTCGCTGGGGGATGGACGCTGGAGGCCGCCGAGGTGGTCGCCGCTTGGGAAGAGATCACGGTCGAGCAGGTCATCGATCTGCTTTCGAGCCTGGTCGAGCAATCCCTGGTGATGGTGACGCGTGAGGGGCACGAGACGCGCTACGGGATGCTCGAACCGATCAGGCAGTACGCGCTGGAGCGGCTGGAGGAGACTGGCGAGGCCGGGGAAACGTGGCGGCGGCACGCAACGTATTATCTGGCGCTCGGCGAGCAATCCGCATTGGCGCTCGAAGGCCGCCCCGGTCAGGTCACCTGGCTGGACCGGTTGGAGCGGGAGCACGATAACCTGCGGGCCGTCCTGACCTGGAGCGAGCGGACCCAGGACGGGATCGAAACCGGTTTGCGCCTGGCGTCGGCACTGTGGCGCTTCTGGGAGGTGCGCGGGCACGTTGGCGAGGGAAGCACGTGGCTGGCCGGCGCCCTGGCGCGCAGCGACGCTCTGGCGCCGGCGATGCGTGCCAGGGCGCTGACCGCGGCCGGCAACCTGGCTCGCGACCGGGCCGATTATGAACAGGCGACCGGATACCACGAGCGGAGCCTGGAGATCTCGCGGCACCTGGGCGACAAGCGCGGCATCGCCAAATCGCTCAACAACCTCGGCGTGATCGCTCGCGATCGCGGTGACGCCGAGCAGACGATGCGGCTTGGCCGGGAGAGTCTCGCGCTCTTCCGGGAAGTTGGCGACCAGCACAGGGCCGCGATCGTCCTGATCAGCCTTGGGATGGCCGCGGGTCAGCAAGGGGAGTTTGATCAAGGACGGTCGTACTACGAGGAGAGCCTGGCGCTGTTCCGCGCGTCGGGAGACAGTTGGCACTCCGCCTGGGTGCAGAACTACCTGGCGCATCTCCTAGTTGGACACGGCGATTTCGACACGGCTCGCGGTCACGCGAATGAGAGCCTGGCGGCGCACCGCGCCTCAGGCGACGCCTGGGGCATCGCGATGGCGTTCGGTATCCTGGGCAAGATCGCCCAGGCGGACGACGACCTCGACACCGCCGCGGCGCGGTTCGCCGGGGGGCTCCGCCTGCTGGTCGAGGCCGGGGTCGAGCGGGCAATTCCCGATTGCCTGGAGGACCTGGCGGGGGTGGCGCTGGCTTGGGAGCAGCCGCACCGCGCCGCCCGGCTGCTCGGCGCCGGCGAAGCGTTGCGGGCGATTATTGGGGCCACCCAATCAGCCAGTTTGGGCGCCGCTGGCGCGGTCGACCTGACCGGATTGCGAACCGGATCGCATGCCGCGGCGTGGGCGGAGGGACGGGCCCTCACCCGCGAACAGGTCATCACCGAGTCCATGAAGCTCGTTGAGGAAATCGAGCACCGTACCGCCGCTCAACCATCCGGCCCGCCCGGTGGTTAGAGCGGTCCTCGTAGCGGCTGGGCAGGAATGGGGTAGGGTTGCCGATCGCGTGTCTCGGCCCTTTCGTCCGGCCAACCACCAACGCTCGTGACAACCGCTGTGCCGAAGTCCGCATGATCGCTCGGAGCTTCAACGATGACCGGGACTCACACTCCATCCTCCCACCCATTGGCGAGGTTCTCGCCCTGGACCGACGGCACCGGCTGCCCCTGGCGGGGCTGGAAGCGGCTCCCGGCGATGATCCCATTCGTCATCGGCTACATCCTCGTCGCCTGGATCGTGTTCATCCCCGCCGCCGAGCGCCGGGGGAGGCACTACTGGATCGACGACGATGCGGTCGGACACTTGCTCTTCCAGGTTCCCGATCTCACCGGCGATCCGCCGCGCGCCATTCTCTCGATCGTCACCGGACCCTGGATCAACCATGACAGCCTGCAACTGATGTACGTCACGGCGCTGTTGCTGATCTTCGGGGCTCAGTTCGAGCTACGCGAAGGTACGCTCCGGATTGTGATCGTCTTCTTCGGCACCTCGTTTGTCGCGGCCCTGTTCAGTGGATTTCTGCTGCACCTCATCTATCCGCATGTTTGGGATACGCGCTTCTTCGAGATCGCGTGGAACCGGAACTGGACGGGTGGCAGCGCCGGCTGCTTCGGCCTGCTCGGCGCCTTTGCCGCGCGGGCCCGGAAACCGGGTCTGCTGCTTGCGTTATTCGTGGCGTGGGAATGCTTTATCTGGTGGGTCAATCTCAGGAACTACACGTCGGTGTTCCACTTCTCGGCGATGGCAACCGGATTCCTGGCGACCCGGCTGTTCCTCCCGCCCCTCCCGCGCGAACAACGGTGATCCGCCGCTCTCCCTGTCTCCCGAATTGGCAACTCGGGGCGGCTAGCCAGACGACAATTCGTGCTAACCGGTCGCCGATCCCGCGATCGACCGCCCGGATTCGGCGTCGAACCAGCGAAGCTTGTCCGCTTCCGGCCGCAAGAGGAGAGCGTCGCCGGCCCTGATCGGCGCGTCGGCCCGGACCAGCACCTTGATCTGCTGGTCGCCGATTTCGCCCGTCACCAGCATCTGCGATCCGAGCAGCTCGACCACCAGGGTTTGCGAGACGAGCCCGTCGTGCGCGGCCCCGCCCTCCAGCGGGATCGCCTCGATGTTCTCGGCCCGGATGCCGAGCAGCACATCCCGCGACCCGTGATCGACCAGCGTGGCCGGCGCCGGCAACCCGTGGTCGCCCAGCATCGCCCGCGGCTGTCCGTCGACCGTTTCGAGCCGAACCCTGAGAAAATTCATCGGCGGGCTGCCGAGGAAGCCGCCGACGAACTCGGTCGCCGGGTGTTCGTAGACCTCCATCGGCGTGCCGCACTGCACGATCTGCCCTTCCCGCATCACGGCGATCCGGTCGCCGAGGCTCATCGCCTCGATCTGGTCGTGGGTTACGTAGATCGTCGTCGTCTTCAGGTCGGCGACCAGGCGCTTGAGTTCGGCGCGGAAGTTGAGGCGCAAGAGCGCGTCGAGATTCGAGAGCGGCTCGTCCATGAGCAGCACCGACGGCTCCATCACGATCGCGCGGGCCACCGCCACACGCTGTCGCTGCCCGCCCGACAGTTGGGCCGAATACCGATCCAGATAGGGCGACAACTGGACGAGCCCCGCCGCCTCTTCGGTCCGCCGCCTGATCTCGGCCTTGTTGACCTTCTGCATCTTGAGCCCGAAGGCGATGTTGTCGAACACGGTCAGGTGAGGAAAGACGGCGTAGCTCTGGAAGACCATCGAGATGTCGCGCTTGCGCGGCGGCAGGTCCGTCACGTCGCGGTCGCCGATCACGACCCGCCCCGCCTCGGGATATTCGAGGCCGGCGATCATCCGCATCAGGGTCGTCTTGCCGCAGCCGCTCGGCCCGAGCAGCACCATGAATTCCTCGTCGGCAATCGTCAGGCTGACGTCGTTGACGGCCCGGACCTTCTTGTCGAAGATTTTCGTGATGCCCCGGAGTTCGATTTCGGCCATTGTTCCCTCGTGGTCCGATTGATTGGAACGCTCCGCTCCGCAACCGCGGACGATTGACACATCACCCAACCGTCATGTCGAGCTTGCGAGACATCCCCCGCGAAGCGGTATCAAGGTTCGACGCGGCACATACCGGCTGCGCCGGGCGATATCTCGCAAGCTCGACATGACAATCTGCCGTGGACGCAGTCGTTAGCGCGAAACCCGGCCCCAGAGGCCGAGCAGGTAACGGCGAATCAGGAAAATGAAGATCAGCGACGGCGCCAGCATGAACCAGGCCGCCGCGAACCGGAAGTGTGGCGGCGATGAGGTCAGCGTCGCCAGCACCTGGGCCGGCAATGTCCGCTCCTGCAGCGTCAGGATCACGGCGGCGAAGACCTCGTTCCACGAGAGGACGAAGGTGAAGATCGAGGCCGCCGCCAGTCCCGGCAGCGCGAGCGGCATCACCACCCGCAGGAACGCCTGCAACGGGGTGCACCCGAGCGTCAGGGCCGCCTCCTCCAGGTCGTGCGGCACGCTGACGAAGATGCTGCTGGTGATGAGCACGGTGAACGGCATCGCCAGGGCCGTGTGCATCAGCGCCACGGCCCAGATCGAGTCGTAGATGCCCCAGGAGAGAAACGTCACCGCCAGCGGGATCGAGAGGATGACGATCGGGAAGGCCCGCGTCGAGAGGATGATCAGCCGGTAGGGATCGCGGCCCCGGAAGACGAACCGGGCCAGCGCGTAGCCCGCCGGGGCGCCGATCACCGTGGAGAGGATCAGCGTTATCACGGCGACCAGCACAGAGTTCCACAGCGACGGCAGGACGCCGGTGGAGTTGACGAAAAAGTCCATCGAGTCGATCGAGAACTCATCGGGGATGACGCGCTTCGGATACTCCCGCACCACGTCGCGCGGGCTGAAGGCCGTGATCGTGATCAGGTAGATCGGGAAGAGCACCCAGAGCGCGAGGATCGTCGCCAGCACGTACAATCCGGCGCGCCCGAGCATGTGCCGCCGTCCCCGCGCCTGCCGCGGCGAGCGAAAACCGTCATCGGAATCCGGCTGTTGGCTGACGGTGCTCATCCCATATGCTCCTCACGGGTCGGCAAGAGCCACAGGAAGAGGATCGTGCTGGTGATCGAGAGGATCAGGATGAACGCGGCGTAAGCGGCGGCGACGTGCGGGTCGCGATAGTCCTGATACCAGCGGTAGGCTTCGGCCGAGAGGACAGTGACCGCCTGCCCGGTCAGCGCGATGACCACCGCGAACGCCTGGAAGGCAAGGATCGTGCGCAGGATCAACGCCACCTGCAGGCTTGGCCGCAGCAAAGGCAGGATGACGCGGGTGACTTTCTGCCAGAACGACGCGCCGAAGACATCGGCCGCCTCCAGGTAATCGCGCGGGATGCCCTGCAATCCGGCGACGAGAATCACCATGATGATCGAGGTCGCCCGCCAGGCTTCGGCCATCACGATCGCGAAGATCAGCCAGCCCTGGTTCTCGTAGCTGAGGAAGATGAACGGCCGGTCGATCAGGCCGAGATCCTGGAGGAAACTGTTGAGCCAGCCTTGCTGGGTGAAGACCGCGTACCAGATGATGCCGGCCGCGAGTTCGCTGATGCCCAGCGGAATGGCGTAGATGTAGAGCCACAGGCCCGAGAACTTGAGCTTGGCGTTGATGACCAGCGCCATGCTCATCGCCATCAGGAACTGGACCGGGATGATGACCACGATCAGCAGCAGCGTCGTCAGCA
>JACCYX010000181.1 GCA_013696265.1 Chloroflexia bacterium | reverse complement strand
GGATCGCCTCCATTCCGTACATCGACCGCAGCCCGCTCGGCGTCGGTATCCTCGGCACGTCATCGAAGGGTCGCAAGATTATCGCCTTTTCAGCCGTGTACACGTCTGCCACCCTGATCGGCATGGTGCTGCTCGAGGAGGCAATCGGAACCGGAACACAGTTCGGTATCGGGCGCTGGCTGATGGAGAATCAGGGAGCCCCGGCGTGGGTCGGCAGCATCGTGCTCTCCTCGCTCATCGTCCTTGGCGCGATCGGGGTGCTCGTGGTCATGGTCAAGTCGATCTTCCGGCCAACGACCCGGGAACTCATCATCGCGCTCTTCACGGCCTTTTTCGTGACGTATTGGCTGCTTGGCATCATCGGCACGTCGTTCCGGGGTCCGGAACAGGCATTCACGTTGCCGTGGGATCTCCCGCTCGTTCACCATTAGCCTCCATCATCGTTGGGTCGCTGTTCGGATCGAGCGGCGGCGTCAGCAAGGATCGAACCATCACATGAACCCACTCGCGCGCACATTGACAGGGATGGCGGGAGGTTGGGCGGCCAGCCGGGTGATCGGTTTAGCGGCCCATCTCCAGCACAGCGGCCCGGGCGCCGGGTCAACGTCCAAAGCCAAAAAACTGCAGAGCCGCCGCTCGTTCACCAGGAACGCGGCCCTCGGCGCCTCGCTGATCATCACCGCCGAACTGGCGGTCGGCACCGTCTGGCTTCTCTGGCCGAACAAGACCGGTGCCTTCGGCGGCGAAATTACGATTGGCGAGACATCAGTCCCGGAAGTCCAGGGAACGCCCTTCCGGTATCCAGAGGGTCAGTTCTACATCGTTCACACCGACGATGGCGTGCAGGCGCTCTGGTGGAAATGCGTCCACCTCGGCTGCACCGTGCCGTGGGTCGCGGGCCAAACCCAATTCATCTGTCCTTGCCACGGCTCGGTCTATGAATACAACGGGTCCCGGATTTCCGGTCCGGCGTCACGGGCGATGGATGCGATGCCGGTCACAGTCAACGACGATGGAAGCCTGACCGTCAATACCGACCCATCGGCCGTGATCATGCGGGACGAGTACACACCGGCAGCAGCCGTTCCCTATCCAGCCTAGGCTTGTGAGAATTCCGGGCAGCTTCGCCCAACGCTGACGATTTGGTGGGGAGAGAACGAGAGTGGGAGCTGTTCAAAAGCTCGCGACGGTAGTCATCATCGGTCTGGTCGCGATGGCGACGGTGCTGGTAGTCTACCTTGCCGATGAACCAAATCGTCGCGGCGGCGAAACGACCGAGCAGGAATCCCTTGCCATCGAGCGCGGGACCGATCTCTACATCACCTATTGCCTCCAGTGTCACGGTCCGAACGGCTATGGCGCACAAGGCGGGGAAGATCCTCAGCGCGTGGGAGCGGTTCTCAACCAGGCACCGTTCCCACCGGATCTGGAAAATCCGGCGAGTGTTGTCTTCCAGTCGGACGATCCGGTACAGCAGGATCGGGCCGAAGCGTACGTCCGCTACAGCATCGAGTTCGGCAAGCCGTCGGATCCGCGCATCGCCGTCAAGAGCATGCCGGCGTTCGGGCAGGAATTGAATGTCGAGGAAATCAACGACCTTGTCTATGTGGTCACCAACGGAGATTGGAACTACATCTACAATCAAACGGTCCTCGTCACCGGCGAATCGGTGGCCCAGGCCGAATGCGACGCCGACCCGAGCAACACCGAAGCCTGCGAAGCCGTCGAGCACCCGGAGCCGGTCTACCCAACCGCGCCTCCGCCGATCGGCACCGACGATGAGGCGACACCGGCGGCATCCGAGGGTGGCTCAACCGTTCTGGAGGCTCTCGATCCATTCGAGTGGAGCGAAACTGAACTGACCGTTCAACCCGGCGACACAATCGAGGTCGTCAACGCCGGTGTTTCCGATCACGATTTCACGGTCGAGGAACTTGGCATCAGTGAGGTGCTAACCCCTGACCCAATCGCGATCACGATTCCGGAAGATGCCGCGCCAGGCGAGTACGAGTTCATTTGCTCGATACCAGGCCACGCCGAGAACGGCATGGTCGGCACGCTCATCATCGAAGCGCCGTAACAGAGGAGTTCACTCATGATCGTTTCCAACCTCGCCCTCGCCTTCGGAACGCTCGCCGAGACTGTCGAACTCTTCCTGGCCATCGCCATGATGCTTGGCGGGATCTACCTGACGTACGCCGTGCAGAAATGGGCCGACCGCACGGGAGAAGCTCAACCGAGTTCGGCCAACGTCGGCAAGGGCGGCACAGTGCAGCACGAAGAACGCGGCATGCGCGGATAGCAGCCGGACAGCTGCCACGGGAATCCAGCCCGTACTTCGCCTATCCACCATTAGTGCCGGAAAGCACAGGCCCGGCTGGATTCAATCCGCCGGGCCTCACTGCATCGCTCCAAAATCGCGTCGATGGAAACGATGGCCATGCCCAGAGCAACCCACACCGATCCGAACAACACGTATCTCTGGTGCGATGGCTGCCGCCGAAGCTACCGGCACGAGGACGTGCCGGATGGAGTCTGTCAAGTCTGCGGTCAGCAGACCCGGGAGATGGGCAAGTTCAGTGCCATTATTCGCGGGCTGATGTCCAACGAGATGGCGGCCTCGCCGCTGGAGACGCGGCACCGCCAACTCGTTCGCCTGATCTGGACCGCCAACGGCATGGGCGAGCGG
>JACCYX010000146.1 GCA_013696265.1 Chloroflexia bacterium | reverse complement strand
ATTCAAGGTAACCACAATATCTTGTGGTGTGCTCGACCACCGAACGGTGCGTTCACCCGTCGTTCGGAGCGGGGAAGGGACGGGAAACCACCACAGGTCGTCCCTTTTCGATCACCTGTTCGCTTTTCGGCTGATTGGTGGGGCTAGCCTTGCACGATACGACTCAAGGTTTCGTATTTTGTCGGTACAGATGGACCGGGGTACCACCCCTACGTTCACGTCGTCTGGTTTCCGCCGGTACACCCGGTAGCCAACGCTTCGATATGCGGAGAGGTTCTCCACATTGAGGGCTCCCTGCCGGCGTAGCCTGACAGCCCTTCCAGATCCCGCCATCGCCGGTGGCCCCATTGGGGCAGCTTCCCGTCCGCGGCATGGGATACACCGGGTACCATGAAGGCCGCTCCGGTGACGCATTCAGCTGGCGCACACCGACATGCATGGGACTGTGAAGGGATGAACGGCGGATGGCTATCGGCAAATCGGCAATCGGCAACTTGGTCAGGAGCGCGGGTATTGGCGTTGCGAGCGGATACCTGTCGCAATCCGGAACAGCCATCGTGCTTGCGGTCACGCCGCCGCAACAGCTCCCCGCCAGGTTGCGTTCACCGTGGGTGAGGCGCCTCGCCCTCGCCAGTGTTGCCGGCGAAATGGTCGCCAATGCCCACTTCTCGTTCTTGCCCAGCCGCAAGGTTCCTGCCCTTTTGGCCGGTCGGATCGCATTCGGGGCGGCCAACGCCGCGCTCCTGGCGGTGAGCCGGGACCGGCAACCATGGGTGCCCGCCGCGATCGGGGGCGTTTACGCCGCGCTCGGCGCGAGTTTCGCGAGCGACTCGCGGGCGGTTCTCGCCCGCCACGTGCCGGACCCGCTGGTGGGCTGGGCCGAGAATGGCCTTGCGGTCGGGCTCGCCGCGATCGCGACCCGCACGTAGGCAGGTCGGCGTCCCGGCCACCTGGTGTCACGCAAAGTCGCCTACCGCACCAGATCGTCGCTGTCGAACGGCTCGGCCAGGATTTCCTCCCAGCAGGTGTCGGGTATCTCCCAATTGGCGAAGTCGATCGTCTGCTGGATGCGTTCGGGACGCGTCATGCCGACGATCGTGTTCGAGATGCGGGGATCGCGGAGCGAGAACTGGAGGGCCGCCGCCGCCAAGGGAACCTGGTAGCGATCGCAAATGTCCTGGAAGCGAAACGCCTGGTCGACCGCGCCGCTCTCGGCCGTCTGGTAGGCGTAGCGGGGATATTGGGCCGGACCCTTGGCCAGAATGCCGCTGCCGTACGGGGCCGCGTTCAGCACGGCGAGTCCCTTGTCCGAGGCCAGGGTCAGGAGCGGATCGGCGGCGCGGTTCAGCAATGTGTACCGGTTGTGGGTGATCACGGCATCGAAGACGCCCGATTCGACATAGCGGGTTTCGAGATCGACCGGCCCGCTGGCCACGCCCAGGTGGCCGATGAGACCCTCTTCCTTGAGCGACTGGAGCGTCTCGACGGGTCCGCCCGTGGCCCAGGCTTCCTCCCAGCTGGTGTTTTCCGCATCGTGGAGGAAGACCAGTTCGATCCGGTCGACCCCGAGCAGTTCCAGGCTGCGATGAAAGCGCCGCTTGACCATCTCGCCCGAGTAGTCGCCGTCGGGACGCTGGCCCTCCTTGGTTTGCAGGAACGCGCCCTCCGGCAGTCCGCCGATCTCCCGCAGGGCCAGGCCGACCCGGCGCTCGCTCTCGCCATCGCCGTAGTGGGCGGCGGTATCGAGATAATTCAACGGGCTGTCGAGCGCGGTCCGGACGGTGGCGATCGCGTTTTCCGCGCTCACCTCATAGTCGAACGTGTCCGGCATGTTTCCCAACGGCGCGCAGCCGATCGAGATGGCGGCGACATCGGCGGCGATCTTGCCGAGCGGGCGTCGTTTTAGCAGGTCTGTTGGCATGCGGGTTACTCCATCGCGTGCATGAATCGTCGAACCGGGGTCATCGCGGCGAAACGAACGATGCCCCTCACCTGAGGGGCATCATACGTTGAAATCGCGAAATGGCCAGACCGCTCTTAGCTCGCCGGCGATGCCTCCGGCGTGGCGTCCGAAGGAGTCGCCTGATCGGTGCCCGTCGGGATTTGGCCCTCCGGCGTGCCTTCCGCCGCGTCTGGAATCGCGAAGGTGGCGCGCACCGCGGCGACCTGCTCCGCCGTGACCGCCGATGCGTCGTTCTCCCAGTTCTGGCGAACGTAGGTGGCAATGGCGGCGAGTTCTTCATCGTCGTAGGTCGTGTCGAACCGCGGCATGCCGCCGCGGCCGTTCAGCAGCACGGTGATGAGGTAGGTGGGGTCTTCCAGCGTCACGGCCGGGTTACCGGCCAGGGGCAGGTAGATACCTTCGATGCCCCTGCCGTCTGGCTGATGGCAGGCGATGCAGACGGTGTTGTAGATCTGCTCGCCCTGGACCAGTGCCGGATCCGCCGATGTGACTGGTGAGGCGCCGGGTGTGGCGTCCTGCGCATCCACGATCAGGGGGACGCCGACCGCCACGGTCAGCATCGAAACCAGGCCAAGAATCGTGGCGCGGGTTCTGGGAAGCGATCGAATGCTCATGGGTCACACCTCCAGGATCTTCGAGTCTGGCAGAACGAATCGGACGGCGATCATGCCTCCATCACCCGCCGGTGGAGCTTCTCGACTTGCAGCCAGGCGGCCTGGGCGGCGCCTTCGATCCAGGCGTTGACGTAGCTCAGGTGCTCGCCGACGAGGTAGATGCGCCCATCCGGTTCCTGGAGCTTCGGGAAGAACTCCTGTCGCGTGCGCTGCGTGTAGCTCGGCCAGGCGCCGAGGCTGTAGGGCTCGAGGTGCCACGCCACCGAGAACCCGGAGACGTACTCGTCCCGCATCTGCGGATGGATCTTGCTCCCGAGGTCGAGCGCGAGTTGGTTGCGCTCCTCGTAGTCGAGGGAACTGACGTAGGCGGCGTCGGTGCCGAAGTTGTACATGCCCAGCATCGCGCCTTTTTGGGCGCCGTAGTTGTCGTCCGGGTAGGCCAGGATTCCCAGCCGGGAGATATTCGAGAACGACTGGCCACCGTAGATCCAGTCGTCTTCCTCCCAGAAGCGGCGGTTGAAACCGAGACCGAGCCGGAGTGCCATGGCGTACGGCACGCTTTGCATGGCGGTCCGGAAATCGCCGGAAA
>JACCYX010000138.1 GCA_013696265.1 Chloroflexia bacterium | reverse complement strand
CGCCGAACTTCGCGACAATTTCGACTTCTCCGCCCAGCGCTTCAACGTAGTCCCGGATCGTGGGTATCCCGGCACGTCCGAGATCGCCACGCTCCAGGCGAGAGATGCGGGACTGGGAAACGCCAATGCGTTCGGCCAGCGTCGTCTGGCTCAGGTTGTGCCGCTCCCGAACTTCGGCGAGGCGGAAAGCGCGAACTTCCGCGCGCATCCTCTCTCCAATTTCAGCCAGCCGGTCCTCGTCGATGAGGCTGTTGGCAACGCGCTCGGCGCGGACGCTTTCCCATGTGCGATACCTGCTCATCACATCTCCTCGTCATATCCGCCCGCGAGTCACTTCTCGTAGCGCAGCTCGGCGATTGGAATGTTCTCCCGGTACCAGCGACTCCACCGTCCAGCCTTGTCGCCAGCGACGAGAACAATGGCCTGTCGTTGAGGATCGAATACGAACAGAATTCGAATCTCCGAACGCGATGACGATGCTGGTCGCAATTCCTTGAGGTGCCGATCCTGGATCCGGCAATGGAATCCACCAATGGCCGACCCAACGATGGTCCCACTTGCGCCAAGAGGTCGAACGCGGCTCCAACGAGTTCCGCGGTCTCGGTATCCTCGTCTGCCAACACGTCATACCAATCAAGCACTTCTTCAAGAAGCACAATCGACCACGCCTCGAACATATTATGACTCCTATGTTCTATGAAGTCAAGGTTCTATTCATGAGCGAAAGGTTGAAGTCAAAGGATACACTCGGTATCGGAGCGCGGCTTCAATCGATGCCACTCTACCGCACGCCGCTGCCGAGGCGGGCGTTGTGCTCAACGACCATTTCGGCGAGGTCGAGTAGCGACGTGACCCGGATCGCGTCGTGCTCGTCGTCGCGGTGTCGCCCATAGCGGTCGATGATCGCCGCACCCATCCCGATCGCCCGCGCCCCGACGACATCGGACAGTGACTGGTCACCGATGTGGATCGCGTCCCCCGGAGCCACCGCCAGCGGTTCCAGGGCCGCGAAGTAGGTCCGGGAATCGGGCTTTTCCCAGCCGACCAGGGCCGAGGTCACGATCAGGTCCATGTGCCGGGAGAACCCCATCTTCAGGCAGAACTCGGTGACGTCGGCGTCGGCATTGGAGATGACTGCCCGCTTGACGCCGCACTCCTCCAGCAACAGGAGCGCCGGCATCACATCGTCGAAGACCCGGTAGTTCCAGCCGGCGGCGTCGAGTTCGCCGACGTAGATTTCGCGAACCCGCCGCGCGGTCTCGAGGTCGTGCGGCAACCCGGCGGCCTCCAGCATTCGCGCCGTGTAGGCCAGCCGGAAGGCTTCGATGTCCTCCGGCGACCGGTCGCGAATCGGGAGTTGGCCATTCTCCATCGTGAAGAAATCCTCGGCCAACCGGTCGGCCGCCCTGAATCCGGCGGCATCCTCACCGATTCCGGCCCGTTCGGTCGCGGCGGCGAATCGGACCCAGCGCGGCGGATCGGCCTCCACCAGCGTGTCGTAGAGGTCGAAGGTGACGAGGCGAATCGGGGCGTTGCTGGCGATCGAGGTCACGGGATTCCTTTCCTGTCGTCCCGCGTTCGGGACCGGTCGGTCAATGGCCGCTGTACGCATTCTGGTGGGGATCGCGATCGACGGCGAACGGGGCGAGATCGGAGCGCACCGGCTCACCGAGCAGCAGTTGGGCGGCGACCAGGCCGGAATACGGTCCAAGTTGCAGGCCGGAGGGTCCGTGCCCAGTGGCCAGCACGAGGTCGTCGTGACCCGGTATTCGGCCAAGGTAGGGTAAGCCGTCAGCCGAGAGCGGCCGGAGGCCAATCCGAATTTCCTTGACGGTTCCCTGGGCCACGCCCGGCGCTACGCGCATCGCGTGGTTGAAGACCGATTGCAATCCGCCGACCGTCAGGCGCACATCGAACCCGGAGCCGGTCTCGCGGGTCGCGCCGGAAACGACGCGGTTCGGGCCGAAGGTCAGCATGTACTGCTCACCCGTGCCGCCGAGGATCGGCCAGCGGGACGTATCGGTTTCGCCCATGTCGATGTGCAGGATTTGCCCACGTTGCGGCTCGACCGCCACGGAGAACCCGATCGGCGCCAGCAGCGCGTTCGTCCAGGCGCCAGTCGCGATCACTACCCCGTCGGCGTCGATCGAATCCTGATCGAGATCGAGGTCACCCGGTTACGATCGATCCTGAGCGCGGCCGGACCGTACCGGATCTTCGCGCCGTGACGTTTGGCGCCGGCCACCAGCGCGTTGCGCAGGGAATCGCCATCGACCCGCGCCGCCTCGGGAACGTAGAGGGCGCCATGAATGTCGCCAAGGGCAGGGAACATCTCCTTGGCGGTGACCCCATCCACATCCGTCACGTCGCCCAGGTTGGGCATGCCGCCCGCCCGGCGCTCGGCGTAGAGCGCCTTCAGCGCCGACAGGTGGGCGAACTCCTCGTCGGTCTTCGCCAGGATCAACTCGCCCACCACCTCGTAGCGGGTCGTCGCCTGGCCGATCTCCGCCAGCGTCGCCACCAGGTCCGGGTAGTGGGCAACCGCGTCCTTTGCGAACGGGAAGAAGGCCGGCAGTGGCCGGGTGCTGGTACCGGGCGAGATGATGCCGGCCCCGGCGCCGGTCGCGTGCCCGGCATCCCGGCGGTCGACCAGGAGGGTGTCGACTCCGGCCCGGGCGAGGTGGAAGGCGGCGCTGGCGCCGACGACCCCGCCCCCGATCACGACTGCGCGTTTCATTGCTGAACTCCCTCAACCGGCGTGCATGGCGTCCGAAACAGCCTTGGGGCACCTTATCGGAAAAGCCCACCCGTGACCAGGAAACCGTGCTGGACGGACCAACCCGCGGTGCGTGTGTCTCTCGCGAATTGATCGTACACTTGGAGGACGAACAGCATGTCGCGGTCCAGGTCTGAATGGGTATCCCCGAAGGGCTCTGTCGTATATGGAATACGACCTCGGTACGGGCGAGAATTGAGTGTTGTGAATCTTCCTGGCTGGGAAGATCGGGCATGTCACGCACGCAATCGACCAACCGCACGCCTTTCGATCCAATGGCTGGAGACCGGACGGTGCTGGGCGGGGCCCCCGTTCCACCCGCTTCCGCTGCGATCGCCTGTAACCCAGGCGATCGCGGACCTCAAACCGCGTCCCGCACGCGGAGGACGTACGCCACCGCATGTTTCAGCGAATGTCGCTGCGCACCCGCTTCGTGCTCTTCTCGATGGCATGCCTCGTGCCGTTGGGCATCGCGGTGGCCTTTTTCCTCAACCGCGGCATCGAGCGCAACACCGAACAACTGATCGGCAACGAGTACACGATCGCCAGCATGGTCGACCGGTCGATCACCGGCTACTTCGAGCGCAACATCGCCGCCCTCGATAGCCTGAGGACCAACCCCGACGTCACGTCGATGGACCCGAAAACGGCGGACGGACTGCTGGGTCAGGCATCAACCCTCCAACCGGAAATCAGCAGCCTCTTCCTCGTCGACAACGCCGGCCAGATCATTAGTCCCAGTGAAGACGCCCCGGTCGAGATCGTCGCTGGGCTCGCCGATCAGCTCACCCAAACGATGGAGCAACGCCAGGACCGGATTTCGCCCCGGATCACCGTGAGCGAAGATACGGTGGTGATGGTCCTGACCATGCCGGTGATCACGAATACCGAAACCGAAAGCCCCGACGGCGACCCGGCGGCCGGAGCCGCGCCGGAATCGAGCGACACGGCGATTGTCGGTACGGATGGGACCGGGGGCGAGACCGAAACGACGCCCGCCGGGCGAGTCGTGGGAGCGGTTGGAGCCGTCTTGCCCATGGCCCAGATCGAGGATTTGGTGTTGCCGCTGGCCCGGGGGCAGACCGAAATCGCGGTGGTCCGGCCGAGTGAGCTGTTTCTCGGGACCGCCGGCGTCAGTCGCGAGGAAGCGGACTTCCTGACCGATGAGTCGGAGGTGATCGAACTCGCCCAGGCTGGCGAGACGGGCGATTTCACCTCAACATCGGCGGCCGGCCCGGATATCGTCGGCGTCTACCAGCCACTCCCGGTGGGGAGCGGCACCTGGGCCACCATCGTCACCAATCCCGCCCCGCAGTCATACGTGGAAAGTCTTTGGTTCCAGGGAATCCTGGTGCTGCTGCTGGCCGGCCTGGCGATCCTTGCCCTGGCGGTGGTGATGGGCGAACTGACGGCCAGGCCGCTGCGCGCGCTCGCCCGGACGGCCGCCGCCATGCAGCGCGGCGATTTCAGCTCGAAAATCGAGCCGGTGGGAAGCGGCGAGGTTCGGATACTCAGCGGCGCGATGGCGGACATGACGAGCCAGCTCGGGGGGCAGGTGCAGGGACTGGAAGAAGTGCGGCATGTCCGCGAGAGCCAGACCCGCCAGATGCGTGATCTGCTCCGGCGCACGCTGCGCCTCCAGGAGGATGAGCAGCGGCGGATCGCGAGCGAGATCCACGATGCCGTTTCCCCGCTCATTACCGGCGCCCTCTACCAGGCCCGGGCGCTCCAGATGAGCAACGGCACCACACCACCCCAAGAGCGTGAAGCGGCCCTGAGCAGCGTCAATCACCTGCTGGAACGCGCAACCTCCGAACTTCACGGGGTCATCTTCGACCTGCGGCCACCCGATCTCGACGACCTCGGGATCGTCGCCGCGATCCAGGCCTACGCTACGTCGATCCAGCGCACCAACCTCAACGTCCGGCTCGACCTCGGCGAGGAACCGCCACAGCTCACCTCGGAAGTGCGGCTTGGCATGTACCGGATCGTCCAGGAGGCGCTGCACAACGTGATGCGGCACTCCGGCGCCGACGAGGCCCTGGTCAAGCTGGAGTCGACGGAGAGCCTGATCCGGCTCACAATCCGCGACAACGGCTCCGGGTTCGATCCGGAAACGTCGGTCCGGCCAACCTCGCTCGGGTTACTGAGCATGCGCGAGCGCGCCGCCGCGATCGGCGCCGCGCTCACCATCGTCAGCCGTCCGGGCGGGGGCACGGCGATCATGCTCGAACGCGAACACACGGAAAGTGTGATGTCGGATGACGTGCTCGCCGACCTGATCTCGGACGAACACACCCGCCTGAGCCAGGATGACCACCCGCTCGACGACATCGAAGCCGCCGAGGTTGCGGTGGCCGCCGGCGATCCAGTGCACAATGGCAAGAGCATGCCGAGGTCCGCCGAAGGAGAACCGTAGTCCGTGATATCCGTTTTACTGGTCGATGACCACCCCGTCGTCATCGAAGGACTGCGCAAACTGCTCGAAGCGGCCGGCGACATCAATGTCATCGGCACGGCGAACGACGCCTCCCAGGCGATCGAACGGGCGAAGTCGTTGCGGCCAAATGTCATCCTGCTCGACCTGCGCATGCCCGGCGCGACCGGCATCCAGGCCACGCGGCGGCTCCGGGAACAGGAGTTCGCGGGCGCGATCATCCTCCTCACCTCGTACGGCGACCAGGCGTACGTGCGACAGGCGCTGGAGGCGGGGGCCGATGGCTACCTCCTGAAATCGACGCCCTCGGAAGAGCTGATCGACTCGATTCGTTCCGGGGCCAAGGGACGCCGGCAACTGAGCCCGGAACTCCTCGATGGCGTGCTCCAGGACTTCGGCGGCCTGGCCCGCGAGAAAACCGTCCGCGACGCCGACCTCACCGACGACGACCGGGACATCCTCCGCCTGGCCGGCAAGGGCGCCACCAACCGCGAAATCGGCCTTTCCATGAACCGGAGCGAAATCGCGATCAAAAAGCGGCTCCAGGTGATCTTCGCCAAGCTCGGCGCTGTCGACCGCGCCAACGCCGTCGCCGAGGCGATCCGCCGCGGATTGATCTAGATTCGAGCGCCACCGTCCCTTCACGTCATGCCAAAGACTGTGTCCATTCCGGATTGTCATGTCGAGCTTGCGAGACATCCCGCGGCGCAGCCGGTACTGGACCCGCGACACGTCTATACCGCTTCGCGGGGGATGTCTCGCAAGCTCGACATGACAGCTGAGGTGTGACGATCGTGCACAATTTGGCTGCGTGCAGATTCCCTCCTCCGCCGCGGGCTGGTCTGAATTCGAGTGCCACATTACGGGCCGAGACAAGCTCCCCTACCATTGCCCCCACCATGATCGTTTAGGATTCGTCGCGGAGCACAAGCCCTCGACGTGACGCTCCGTCGCGCCCGCCGCGCATTGCGGCAGGCTTTCCCGGGACAACGCGCTTGGACTCGTTCGATGTAATCGTCACGTGGTACCTGGCCACGACGCTGGTGAGCCTCGCCTTCGCGCCACTGGCGCTCGTCCTTTTTCGCCGCCTTACGGACAGGGGGGCGAGTTTCGCGCGCACGATCTCGATGCTCCTCTTCGTCTGGCCGGCGTGGTTCCTCTCCGGACTCGTACCCGATCTCGTGCCGTTCAACGAAATCGCGCTGTGGGTCACGATCGCGCTGGGCGGCGTCGCGGGCTGGGCGATCGCCATCCGGTCGCGGGTGATCGACCGCGAAACCCTGGTTCACCTCAGCTTCGCCGAACTCGGCTCGCTGGTCCTCTTCGCCGGCTACGTCTGGTTCCGGGGGTACGACCCGACCATTGCCGGTCAGGAAAAGATGTCAGACCTGATGATGCTCGCCTCGACGATGCGGGCCGACTCGATGCCGCCCAACGATGCCTGGCTGGCGGGCGAGACGATCAATTACTACTACGTGGGTTGGGTGCCGTGGGCGGCGATCGGCAACCTGATCGGCACGACCCCGGCGGTCGCCTACAACCTCGCCCTCGCCAGCGTCTTCGCCAGCACCGTGTTGGTCGCGTTCGGAGTGGCAGCCAACGTCATCGGGCACTTCCACTCCCTGACCCTGGCCCGGATCGCCGGCGCGCTGGCCGCGCTGTTCGTGGTGTTCATGGCGACGCCGTGGGCCGCCTTCACCGCGATCGGCCAGCGCGAGACGATTTGGGAGACCTACTGGTTCGAGTACCTGTGGCCGGCGACCCGGCAATTGGAGGGCGGCAGTCCGGAGGCGATCACCGAATTCCCGTCGTTCAGCTTCCAGCTTGGCGACCTCCACCCGCATCTGCTGGCCCTACCCTACACGCTGCTGGCGCTGGGCTGCGCCTGGATGCTGGCCACCCTGCCGAAGGAAAGAGACGCCGGCACGTTCCGCGCCCAATGGGGACGAATCGTCATCGCGGGCGGTGTGACCGGCGCCCTCTACGCCATGAACTCGTGGGATTACCCCGCCTACCTGCTGATCGCGATCGCCGCCCTGGCGGCGGGCACGAGCGGCTGGGCCGTTCGCGAGCGCACTGTCGCTGGAGCGGTGCTGGTGGCCAGTTCGGTCGCCCTGTGGCTTCCGTTTTATGTCCAGTTTGAATCCCCCACCGCATCGTCCGGTTCGGCGCTCGCGAACGCCGTCGACGGTGTGCCCGTGATCGGCGGCATCCTGGCTTCGATCGCGGCTTGGGAAGGCTCGGCGACCACGCTGGGCCAATACACCGGACTCTTCGGTTTCGCCTACGTCGTCGCCCTGGCGCTGATCGGCTGGGAACTCTGGAACCGGCGAAACCTGCCGCACGACTTGGGGATGACGAAGATCACGCTCGGTATCGCGGCGCTCTTCGGACTCGCCGGGCTACTCTGGCCGATGCCGCTGCTGATCCTGGCGGGCGTGCCGGTGGCCCTGATCCTGCTGCTCTGGCAGCGGGATAGCAGTCTCAATCCCTCGAACGTCGCCTTCGGGCTCTTTGGCCTGGGCTTCATGCTGACGCTCGTGCCGGAGTTCCTCTACCTGATCGATGTCTTCAACAACCGGATGAACATCGTCTTCAAGCTCTACTACCAGTCCTGGGTCATGTTCGCGATCGGGGCGGCGATCGGCCTGGCGGTGCTCTGGAACGCCGTGCGCGCGATTCGCGTCGCCAGCATCGTTCTCGCGGCCGTAACCGCGGCGATGGTCTTCGGCGGCGTGGGAGCCACCGTGATCGGCGTGCACCAGTGGAACGACTGGCGATACCCGGACCAGGACGACTGGTTCGGCGTGGATGGCCTCTTCTTCCTGGAGGAGAATCCCGACTGGGCGGGCCAGTACGGCGGCATCGCCTGGCTCTACGAGAACGCATCGCCAGACGACGTCGTGCTGGCCGCCGGTGGTTGCGAATTTACGAACAGCGTTGGTCTCACGGCGGCCGGCTCGGGCATACCCACGATCCTCGGCTGGCAGGGCCACGAGTACCAGTGGCACCTCGGTCAGCCCGGTTTCCAGGGTGAGATCGTGGACCGCACCGCGGCGATCGAGGCGCTCTGGACGGATCCGACCCCCGCGTTGCTCGACCAGTACGGCGTGACCCTGATCTTCATCGGCCCCCTGGAAACCAACGGCGCCCTTGTCAGGGGCGACAGCCAGGAATCATCCGACCGGTGCGCCCCCGGCCCGTTCCCGAACGCCAGCAATCCAGAGTTCCCCGGCGCGGGCTGGACCGAGGTCTACACCAACGACGATGGCGTCCGCCTCTACCGCCGCGACGGCACGTAGCGAGAGAGGCCGTCGTCGTACTGGCCGGTCAACGGAGCCTGTCCTGAGGCGGCGCCTCAGGACGCCGGTCACCGGGTGGGACGAAACCGTGTGTCCGCCGTGGGGGTTCGGCACAACGACGCATCGTGGCTGGACAACCGCCTCCACACCCGTCATTTCGAGCTTGCGAGAAATCCCTGCGCGAAGCGCATCGGCCGTAGGCCGACTCTACGCTTGGGCAAACGATGCTTCCGTTGGCGCGGATCGGCTATGGCATCGCCGTTCTGTGGATCGGTCGGACATCTTGGGTGGCATTGCGCAAAATCCACGCCAGGATGTAGGTTGCACCAGGTCCGACTTCGTCGGAAGCGCTTCGCGCAGGGATTCCTCGCAAGCTCGGAATGACGGTGAGCTGGTGCGTTGGAGCCGAGAAGATGGCGTCGAGACGGTGAGAAACCAGGCGCCTACCTCAGGTACAACTCGATCACCGGCAAGAGCACGTCCGGCCTCTGGATCGGCAGGGTCAGCACCAGGTCCCCGGCGGTGCCGGAGGCGGTGGTGTTCTGGGCGACCGCGTGCGGATCGCCCTCGCGCATCAGGATTTCCGAGGCGTCGTTCAGCAACTGCGCGTACTCCACCTTGCCCGCAAACCCCTCCAGGTGAAGGTGCTGGAACGGCCAGCTGAAGACGTGCAGATAGAGGCGGTTGCCCCGTTGCGTGAACCGGCAATCGGGCGGCGGCTCGAACTCGCTCGGGCCGGAACCGTAGATGGCCCGTCCGTGCAGCCGCGTCCACTCGCCGATCGCGGCCAGCGAGGCCCGTGCCCGAGGATCGAACTCGCCGCGCCCGGTCGGGCCCACGTTGAGCAGCACGTTGCCGCCCTTGGAGACAGAATCGACCAGCATCTTCACCAGCAGGTCGGGCGATTTCCAGTCGAGGTTGTCGCGGTCGTAGCCCCACGAGCCGTTGAGCGTCTGGCACGCTTCCCACACGACCGGCTGGCCGTTGCGGGTTGGTGTTGCCTTCGGCTGGTACTGCTCGGGGGTGACGAAATCGACCGATTCGGGATAGCCGATCCGGTCGTTGAAGATGATGTCCGGCTGCAACTCGCGAGCCATCGTGACCAGTTCTTCGGATCGCCAATCGGCCTTGCTCTTCTCGGGACCGGTGAAGTCGTACCAGAGGATGTCGATCTTGCCGTAATTGGTCAACAGCTCGCGGGTCTGCCCGTGGAGGTAGTCGGCGTACTTCCGCTGGTCGCGCCCCTTCTCTTGCTCACGGAAGGCCGCGTCCTCGCTCTGGGGGTGGATGTCGTCGACCACGAACTCCGGGTGGTGCCAGTCGATCACCGAGTGGTAGAAACCGACCTTGAGCCCTTCGGCACGGAACGCCTCGATCCACTCCCGGAGCAGGTCGCGACCGATCGGGGTGTTGGTGACCTTGTAATCGGTCAACTGGGAATCCCAGAGACAGAACCCCTCGTGGTGCTTGGAGGTGATGACGGCGTACTTCATGCCGGTCGCCCTGGCGTCGGCGGCCCACTGTTTTGGGTCGTAGAGATCCGGCTCGAAGTGGTCGAAGTACTTCTGGTACTCCCCGGTCGTGATCCGCTCGCGTTTTTTGACCCACTCGTGCCGCGCGGGCAGGGCGTAGAGCCCCCAGTGGATGAACATGCCGAAACGGTCGTTGGTGAACCAGTCGGTGTTTCCGAATCCCATTGGATAACTCCTGGAATCATGCGCACGTTTCGCGCTCTGGCCTCGGAGGGTGACGGTAGCGGCGATCCCGAACGTCGTCAAGCGCGTGTTCTCGTTCGCGAACAATCATTCGTCAGGCATTTCGACAGATGGATCGAGCCGCGCGTAGCCCTGACCGAACGACAACCGGGCTCCCAATCCGGGCTGGCCGATCTCAGCCCGGCGAAAGAGGGTTCTGGCGCGTTCGAGGTGGTCCAGGGGATCGCCGATCCGGCCGCTGAAATGCGTGAGCCAGAGGTTCCTCACCGCTGCCTCGCTGGCCATCGCGCACGCCTGCCGGAGCGTCATGTGACCGTGGCGGGCGGCATCGCCTTCCTCGTCGTCATGGGCGTAGGTCGCTTCGCAGACGAGAAGTTCAACACCCTGGACAAGGTCCAGGATGGTTTCGGTGGGGCGCGTATCGGTGACGTACGCACAGGCGATGCCCGG
>JACCYX010000137.1 GCA_013696265.1 Chloroflexia bacterium | reverse complement strand
CCGGGCATCGTGCGGGATGCGGTAGCGCTCGCCCATCGCGGCCAGCAGGGTCGGCGACACATCGCAGATGGCGGTGATCTCGAACCGATCGGCCAGCGATTCCAGAATCGGGAGGTGAATGATCTGCCCAACCTCCCCCAGGCCGATAACCCCAACCCGAACCCGTGTCATGCGTTATGTCTCCCTATGATGGTCTACGAATCATCTTCCGCATCCCCACCCCGTCATTCCGAGCTTGCGAGGAATCCCTGCGCGAAGCGCTTCGGCCGTAGGTCGATCCAGGGACAGGGATCCGCGGGTTGGGTCCGTGAAGCGCCGTGCATGAGTATGTTCCGTTCGCATCGATCTGCAGCATCCGGCTGCGCCGGAAAGCGCTTCGCGCAGGGATTCTTCCGCTTCGCGTCAGAATGACGGAAAGGGGGTGGCACTTGAACGTAGACAGAGCGCTACAACTCTTTCTCCTGCGGCTCCCAATCCGGCGTCTCAAAGGTGTGCTCGACCTCCAGGATCGCGAGCTTCGCGCCGTGGGTGAGCGACGGGTCGACCGCCGAGCCTTGGTCGTTGGTCGATTTCAGGGCGACCTCGATCGGAACCTCGCCGCGGGCCGCGATCGAGCGCGCCAGGTCCGACTCCGGTTCTTCTGGCTGGATCAGGACGATGTTAAAGGTGCCGACCCGGAACTGTTGCCACCGGTTCGCTGCCGGATCGGTGTGGGCGTCCTCGTCGAACGTGATGCCGGCAACGATCTGGTAGTCGGCGGCGGCCCGTTCCAGGTTGGCGACGCCGATGAAGATCTTGTGGACGCCGGTGACGCCGTTGGCGTGAATCGCGGCCTCTCCGGAAGGCACGCGCAGGGCGCGGTCGTTGGTGGAGTGGCAATAGAACGGCAGCGACGGGTGGCGTTCCGGATCCAGCCGCAGGGTTTGCCATTCGACGGCCTGGCCATCGGGCCGCATCCGGCCCCCCGGTGTCGGATCGGGCACGTCGAGTCCTTCGCCCCGGAGCCGCTCGACTTCGACATCAAGGTCGGCCACGCTCAGGGCCCAATCCACGAAGCCTTCGCCAGTTTGGAAGCGATGCCACCACGGAGTGTCGTTGGTGGCGTCGGGATCCTTCCAGGCGATCAGCTCGAAATACGTGCCGTCGACGAACGCGACCAGCGCGTTGTGCGTCTCCCCACTGGTGTGCTCGCCGCCGGGCGTGACCGTGAAGCCGGCGGCCGTGTAATCGGCGACCGCCTCATCCAGGTCGCGGACCGCGATGACGATGTGATCGATGCCCGTTGCCATGTGCGTACTCCTGTCGGTTGCCGGTGCGTCGCTGTTGATCTCCAGTCAGCGTACCCCACCCCGCCCCGTCGATGAAGGGGTAGGTCGGGTATCATGCGCCTTTCGGGGCACAAACGCATGCGTCGTGGCGAACCGGCACGCGGCAGGCCATTGACTGTCATGCGCAAGGAGGCGGCGATGACCGGGCAACTCATTCCCCAGGAACTTCAAGCCAGGGCGCGCGACCTGGCGCGCCAGATGACGCTGGAGGAGAAGGCCGCGATCACGGTCGGCCGGGACTTCTGGACCACGCAGCCGGTTCAGCGGCTGGGGATCCCTTCGATCTGGCTGGCCGACGGCCCGACCGGGGTGAGGAAGTCGCCGTCCGCGCACGCCCCCGGTATCGGCGATAGCCTGCCCGCCACCTGCTTCCCGACGGCCTCGGCGCTGGGTTCGTCGTGGGATGTCGACCTGGCGCGGGAAGTCGGTGCGGCGATCGGGATCGAGGCCCAGGTCCAGGGCGTCCAGATCGTGCTCGGACCCGGCGTGAACCTCAAGCGGTCACCGCTGGCCGGGCGCAACTTCGAGTACCTCTCCGAGGATCCGGTCCTCGCTGGGGAGATGGCCGCCGCCTTGATCGAAGGCGTTCAAGGCCAGGGCGTGGGGACATCGCTCAAGCACTTCGCCGCCAACGAGCAGGAAACCGGCCGGATGTACGTCGATTCGATCGTCGACGAGCGAACGCTGCGCGAAATCTACCTGCGGGCCTTCGAGATCGCCGTGCGCAAGGCTCTGCCCTGGACGCTGATGTGCGCTTACAACCGGCTCAATGGGGAATATTGCGCCGAGCACCGGGCCTTGCTGACGGACATCCTGCGCGACGAGTGGGGTCACGAGGGATTCGTGGTTTCGGACTGGATGGCGGTCAACGACCGCCCGGCCGGCATCGACGCCGGGCTGGACCTCCAGATGCCGGGCGGTCCATCGGTTCCGGGCGTCATGGCGGCGGTCCGGGATGGCGAGTTGGACGAGGCGCGGCTGGACGCCGCCGTCGAGGACATCCTCGGCATCGTGCTCCTGGCCGAGGCGTCGATCCGGCCGGTGGCGGTGCTGGACAAGGCCGCCCATCACCGGCTGGCGCGGCGGGCGGCGGCCGAGAGCATCGTCCTGCTCAAGAACGAGGCGAACCTCCTGCCGTTGGCCATTGAACAGGCCGGAACGGTGGCCCTCATCGGTGGGTTCGCGCGCGAACCGCGATTCCAGGGCGCGGGCAGTTCGGAGGTCGTGCCGACACGGGTCGACACGCTCCTCGACGAACTAGGGCGACTGAAGGGAACGTCGCCCATCGAGTTCGCGGAAGGCTATGGGCCGGAAGGCACGGCGGATGCCGCCCGGCTCCTCGAAGCCAAAAATCTGGCGCGTGATGCCGGTGTCGCGATCGTCGTCGTCGGCCTGCCATCCTCGATGGAAACCGAAGGCCGCGACCGCACCCACATCGACCTGCCGAACTCCCACAACGACCTGGTCCGGGCCGTGCTCGATGTCCAGCCCAACACTGTGATCGTGCTGGTCAATGGGTCGGCGGTGAGGCTGCCCTGGCTGGCGGAGGCTCCGGCTGTCGTCGAGGCCTGGCTCGGGGGCCAGGCGGCGGGGGGCGCGATCGCCGATGTTCTGACAGGGGTGGTGAATCCTTCCGGCAAGCTGTCGGAGACGTTCCCGGTCCGGCTGGAGGACACGCCCGCGTTCCTCAGCTTCCCGACGGCCGGCGACGGAACGGTGCGGTTTACTGAGGGCGTCTTCACCGGCCACCGCTGGTACGACGCCCGGAAGATCGCCCCGCTCTTCCCCTTCGGGCACGGACTCTCCTACACGACGTTCGCCTGCGATGGCCTGACCGTCGACGCGGCAGAGTTCGGGGACGACGGGAGCGTCGAGATCACGGTCATGGTCGAGAACACCGGTGCCCGGTCAGGCAAGGAGGTCGTCCAGGTCTACGTCGGCGAGTGCACGCCGAGGGTGCCCCGGCCGAGGCGGGAACTGAAGGCCTTCGCCAAGGTGGCGCTCGAACCGGAGGAGGACAAGACCTTGCAGTTCTCACTGACCTGGCGGGACTTCGCCTTCTACGATGTCGTTGCCGGAACCTGGGAGATGGACGGGGGCGAGTACGAGATCACGATCGGCGCCTCGGCGGCCGATATCCGGCTCGGCGCCCGCGTCACCCTCGAATCGACGCACCAGGCGCCGGTCGTGATCGACCGCGGGACGCCGCTCTCCAATGCCCTCCAACACCCGGTCGCGCGTGGGCTCCTGCAACCGATCCTCGACGGCATGACCCAAAGTTTCGGCGGCGGCGAGGCGAGTGAAATGATGATGATGTTCCTTGCCGATACCCCGATTCGCAAGCTGGCGATCATGGGCGTGCTGACCGACGACCAGGTCGACGACCTGGTCGCCGCCGCGAACGCTCGGCCGGACGGTCTGTAGGGGAGGGCTAGCGGGCCGTTAATGCCACGCCCCCCACCCCGTTATTGCCCGCGTATGCCCTCCCGCCCGTTCAACATGCCGAAACGGGCCGATTCCCCGCCTCCTTTTCCGCACCGGTCCGGTTCCGTGATCGTGGCATCACGGGAGGGTCCCACGCTCCGCTCTGGACAGGCGCCCACGGGCCAGGACCTGATTGCGGAGACATCCTTCAGGGGCCCGTTAGCCCTCCCCTACAAGAACGTCGGCAAACGATGTCCGGTAGTGTCGAAACTACGCATCTACGGAATCACCCACGAAAACCCCTCGACCTACAGTGTCAGGGGCGAGGAAGACCAGCAGGCGGTGGCCTTCGGCCTCCAGTTCGGCTTGCACGGCATGAGGCACGGGGGCGTCGAACGGCGCGATGTCGAGCAGCGCCTCCCGTTTGGTTTGGGAAACCTTCCAGGTACCCGCCACGTAACCGTCGACGAGGAACGATGGGTCGACCAGGCCGTTCACCTTCCACATCCGCTTCCGGTGCGCGTCCGAGACGATCCGGGTGCGGTCGGCGTGAGAGAGGAGCGCGTTCTCGAAGCCCGGCAGGAACCGGACCGGCGCCGGTGCCTCGGGATCGGGAAAGG
>JACCYX010000082.1 GCA_013696265.1 Chloroflexia bacterium | reverse complement strand
CCAATGACCGTCCCGGTCGTGCCGACCGTCATCGTGCTGACCACGCCGCCCGAGGTGGAACCCGAGGATCGGAGATTCGTGGTTTGCGTCACCCGGAAGGTGTCGTTGACCTGAAACTTGCCGGATGGCGGCGCCGACGAGCGCAACCGCAGGTAGTCCTGGACCACCCAGCCGCCGCCGGCGGACGTGCTATAGACGCCGTACCAGATGAAGCCGGTGACCTCGACCGGTGGTTGCGAAATGACCAGCGACGAACTGGCGCCGAGCGTGGCAATCACGCCCTGGGCAATACCCGGCCGCGGCCGCAAATTGATCGTTTGGGTGGCTTCCACGGTGTCGTCGACCGCGAAGTCGCCCTCCGGGTTCGCGTTGAACGGGGCGGCGGCGATCAGGTCGCTGATCACCCAGCCGTCGCCAATGTTCTGGGCCCGGACCTGGTACCAGGTGTACCCCTCGGCGGCGACCGGTCCGGCCAGGATGTGGGCCCAGCCGTTGGTGGCGGCGGTGCCGACGATGCCGGCGGTGGTGCCTGGGCTGCGCCGGATGTTCGCCGCGCCCGTGAACCGCACGTTGAGCCCGAAGGGCAGGTCGACGCCAGGGTTTCCCGGCGGCAGCGGCGGCGTGACGATCAGGAACTGGGCCGTGGCCCACCCGGTTGGAGAACTGCCTTCGGGATCGACGCGATACCAGTTGCCATCGGCCAGTTGCTCCGGCCCGTCGATCACCCAGGCGGTGGCGTCGTTGGCGAGACTGCCGCTGACCTGCCCGTTGGCGGTGGTGCGGAGGTTGAGGGCCGATCCGTCGTCGGTCTGCACCCGGACCCGGTCGCCAGGGGCGATGCCAGCCGGAAGCCCGGTGTCCAGCACGCCCTCGTCAAGCGTCTGGGCCACGAGTTGCCGGATTTCCGGCAGATCGTTCCAGAGACGATCCCCTGGACACGACGTGGCGTTGACGTCGCGGTGCGAGGCGATGATCGGCAGATCGGGAGCTTCAAGGAAGTCAGCCGTGGCGAGCGGATCGAGGTCGCGGCCGACGAAGGCGCAAATCGACACCAGCGCCGACTTCGCGGCCTCGGTGATATCGACCGACGTGAAGTTGCCGATGGTGGAAATGCCGGAACTGCCGACCGCGAACTGGTAGGCATGCCCGCCAATCACGTCCTGGCCGCCGAAGCGCCCCTGGTAGATGCGCCCGTTGTGGTCGACCAGGTAGTTGTAGCCGATGTCGCCCCAGCCCTGTTCGACGGCGTGATAGTAGTAGATGGAGCGAATCGCGTTCGGCACGTCGGCCGGCCGGTTCGCGGTGGCGGTGTGGTGGATGATGATGTGGCTGACGGTTTCGTACTCCGGGGACCAGATTTCGCCGGACGAGCCGAAACGCCAGTTCTCGTTGGCGCCCCACTGGGCGCGGGTGATGATCGGCGGCGGCGCGACGGTATCGACCGCCAGAGTGCTGAGCCGGCTGCTCGACCCAGTCGCGATGTCCGCTTCCCAGGGACCGTCGGTGGGGTCGATGTAGGTAAACTCCAGGCCTTCGACCCGGCCGGGCACGCGCTCGATATCGATCGTCTGGTAGCGCACCCACTGCGCGCCATCGGTGAAGATCAGTGCGGTGAAGAGGCGGCCGTCGCGCGACGGCTGTCCGCCGTCATCGGTTTGAGCGGCAACGTCGATCGTGTCGGTCCAGGTCTCGCCATCCTGGCTCACCTGTACGGCGATCACCGGCCAGAGCCCGACATCCCCCGGCCAACTGGCGCCCAGCGCCCAGAAGGGGAACTCGGCCTGGAAGGTGATCCATTCGCCCTGGGCCGCTTCGGATGAGCCGACACCGTTCTCTTCCGGAACGTACCGCCGGGCCCGCGTGCCGTCGGCTTGCTGGGCAAGCGTGGGAGCGACGCCAGGAACCACGCCGATACCTGAGGCGGCCAGCGCGGCGACTCCCGCGGCCGCCTTCATCACCACCCGCCGGTTGGCCGCCCGGCGCACGGCGCTCCCGAACCGCTCACGTGGCGCGGCGGGTTCGATTTCATCCGCTTGATTTGAGATTGGTCCAGGTGCGTTGCGCATGACGTAGGTCCCTTCCCCCGAGGAATCGATGGACCGCGCTTACGGGGTCCGAGGGGACGATTGGCATCGTCCCCGGTTGCGTCATCCAGCATCCACTCCACGACGTCGGGGCCAGCACCCCTGGATGCATCGCGAGTGAAGCCATTGTACGTTCTCAGTTCATCCGGCGGTCGGATACAGGAGCCTTCTCCGTAGGGGAGCACCTGGCGCCTGTCCAGAGCGAAGCGTGGGATGCTCCCGTGCGTTCGTGATCCCGTTTTGGCGAGAGGACACAAGGTCGGCCCCGCTGGATATCCCCTACCTGGACGCAAGACATCGGCACCGCGGCTCGCCGCGCGCTACCTGAAGTACGAGGCAAACGCGCGTTCGGCGATCACGTTGCCCTGAGCGTCGTAGATCACCCGTGTGAATCCGGCGTTGTTGCCATTGAGTCCCCACGAGTCGACATCGACTTCCCGGCCATCACCCGAACCGTAGATGTTGACGATCACATGCGGGTACGCGGTCCACGCTTCGACCAGCAGCCAGCTGTCGGTGTAGTTCTCGAACCGGAAATCGCCCCAGTACTCGGGATCGTCGCCAGACTGGAGAATCGAGGCGTCGAACCCCGCTCCCCAGCCATCGGCCTCGTAGCCAACCAGCCGCCGCGAATGTTGATGCCATTCGGTGATCGGCATCCCGGCGTAGATCGCGGCCCGGAACATGGTGGTCGACACCTGGCAGATGCCCCCACCGGTGCCCGTGCCAACTTGCTCGGCCACGATGACTGCCGCCTCGACGAAGTCCGGGTTTTCACCGATCGGACCGACGGCCTCGTTGAAGGAGAACTCCCCGCCCGGCCGCACCAGCGTTCCGTTCATGAGTTCCGTGCCGACGATAATGTTCTCGTCGCGGGCCCAGGTGCCGCCGGCGTAGTTCGAATCGCCCCGGCCGAGGCGTGTCTCGATGCCCAGCAGATCGAGGTTCTCGTCGTCGATTTCCGGCCGGGTGATCACGACCGGGATGTCGACACTCTCGTTGCCGTTCAGGAACCCGTCGGCGACCGCATCGGCGAAGGCGCCGGTACGGATCGTCACGCCGGTCTCACTCGGGTCGAGCGCGACCAGGCCGCGGTCGTCGTTCCAGCCCACCCGGGCGTCGACTGGTTCCCGGTTGACCTCCGGCACGAACTGCGCCCGGAGGTCGGCGGCCAGGAGATCCGTATTGAAGCTCAATTCGGCGACCGGTTTGCCGCCTTCCAGAACGGTTTCGACGAGCAGGTATTGGCTCAGGGTTTCGCCGTCGATCCGCCAGGTCCGGCTCTCGAATGTCACGCGGATGGGCGTCAAGACCGCCTGTTGGACCCTGGCCTGGGCCTCGACCAGGTCCGTCGCCAGGATTTCCGGAACGTCCACCACGGTCGGGAGGTCGGTGGCGACGGGTTGCAACGTCGCCAACGCTTCCACGATCGCCGCCCGCGCCGCCGCCCGGTCCACCACCACCCCGGCTTCGTCCGGCGACACCGTCACCGCCGTCCCGTTCACCACGATCGCCGCATTCACCGCCGGATCGGCAATGTCCCGGTCCACCCCGTCGAACCACGCCTCCAGCACCCGCCCGTCCAGCTCCGTCCGCAGCGGCACCACCTGGTCCGCCCGCAGGATCTCCCCCGTGAACGCCAACCGCGCCGCCGCGTCGTCGGTCCGGCCCAAGGCCTCGGCTTCGGCGATCGAGTCATCGAGGTTGACCGTCGCCCCCACTTCGCTCAGGGTCGGGGTCCAGGTCTGGCCCCCATACGTGAAGGCGATCGTGCCGGCTTCCAGCTCGGCCGCCCGTGCCTCCAGCCGCTCCCCGGC
>JACCYX010000045.1 GCA_013696265.1 Chloroflexia bacterium | reverse complement strand
AGGCGTGGACCGGATCATCCCCGGCGTGGTCGGCGACGTAGGCGTGGATGGTCGGGAACGCCAACTCGCCGAGCGCGTTGAAGGCCACGGTCACGAACAGGATTTGCCAGGTCCCGGCGAAGGCGGCGATGACCAGGCCGCACATGCTGATGGCGCGGCAGACCAAGAGGACATCGCGGGTGTTGAACCGGTCGGTGAGCGCCGTCCCCGGCCCAAGCACGAATGGCCGGATCACCCCGGCCGAGGCCAGCACGACGCCAACGATGGCGATTGACGCTCCCTGTCGCTCGATCCAGAGTGGCCAGATCGGGGCATAGGCGCCGAGCACGGCTTCGAAAAAGGTCAGCGCCCAGAACGCGTACCCCAGTTCACGGCCGAGACCGAAATGCCATTGCCAGCGCATGGAGAAACCTCGCGGCCCGGACGAATCCCTGGGGAGTAGTGGGTGCTTGCGATCCGGGCGTGTTCGACCAGGACGGGCCTGATCGGTGACCAGTCGCCATCACGGTCCGGATTTCCCAGCTGGCGCATTCGGATTGTACTGAACCCGTCGCTCCCGGCAAGACATGGTGCATGGTCGCAGCGCCGCCCTGGTGTTTGAATGGATACTGGATCGTGAATCGGGAGTCGCACACTCGGCGATTCCTTTCGGCTTTGCCATGAGGTCCTTTCGTGAACCCGTACGTATCAGTCACGCTCGTCATGTGTGGCGTCGTTTTCCTGGCCCTGGCCGCGACCGCCTACATGGCGGTCTATTTCACGCGCCGAGCAAAGGCGGACCTCCAGGCGGCGCTGACGCCGCTGGCCGCGGTCCTTGACGGCGAGGCCGATGTCGAGGAAGCACAGGTCGAGGGCCGGTTTGCCAGCAAGCTGGCCTTCGGGCGGATGGCGCACGCCGAAGGCGGACCGGTGCGCGTCTTCCAGGTCGAGTTGATCGACGCTGCGGGCGGCGATGCCTGGCTCTACGTCGTCTATCCCGGCAAAGGAACGACCGAGTTTCGGCCGGAGGGCTCGCCGAAGTTGCGGCAACTGGAGGTGTTGCGGCGGGAAGACCTGGCGAGCGAACTGGGTGTGACCAGTGACTGGTTCCAGCTCGACTACTCGCCGGAGGGTGGCTACGTGCGACTGACGATGCCGATGTCAACTCGGAAGGACATTCCAGGAGCGGATGTATTTCAACGGCAACTTGCGGTACTGGACCAACTCTCGGACGAGAACCGGGCGATGCAGGAAGGTCAGTTCGAGGAAGCGCAAGGGCGGGACAATGGCTGATCCAGGCAATGGACACCGGCTCGTCCGGGTCGATAGCGCCGATGAACAGTACGCCTGGATGCTGGCCCGCTTTGGCGACCCCGCGCTGTGGTCGGTCGTGTCGCAGATGGTGGAGGTGAGGCCCGATGGCCGCGATGCCGAACGGGTGGAGATCTCACTCCAGTCAGGGGATTCGGCACAGATCACATTCGTCTCGAATGACGACGACGATTCGTTCGACGCGCCGGTAGTGAATGAAGACGGCACCGGGTTCCTCGATCGGATCATGGAATCGGCGTCCACCTTTTCCGAGGCCAACCCTCCCCACCATCCGGGCACGCTGGCTCGTTTTCCGGTTCCGTCCGCCGGCTACGCCAACGCGCTGTCGGTGCCGATGCCGGTGCTCGCCCTGGAGGGCGGCAAGCGTGGGCTCTACGCTCCGCCGCGGGTGGTGGTAATCGACTACGGCACGGGCGACGCCAGAGGCGCCGGCGAGTTTCCCGGTTTCGATCCCGAGCGGTGGCCGCCGGAGCGGCTCGGCGACTGGCCCCCGCCAACCCTGGCCGGGATGCACCGGCTGCAATTGCAGGGCACGATCATGCGCTTTAGCGCGGTCTGGAACCGCGTCCTCAAGGCGTGGTTCGCCAAGGAGATCATGGACTCACCGGACCTAACAGCAGATGTCGCCGAGGCGTTGGAGACACGGGCGACCCTCGATCTCCCTGGCTTCATACCGTACTACGCTCGCCTGAATCCGGTCTTCGCCCGCTGGCTCGACCGTCACTCGGTGACGGGCTGACGACCGGCTGACGGCCATTCGGAAACCTTCTCCACCGATTCGCCGCGTCGCCAGGACGGCAGGAAGGTGTGGCCACTGCCGATCCATTTACCGGCGGCAACCCAGCCAATCGTCGTCACCGCGCCGCCGGCGAGGATATCGATGACATAGTGTTCGCCCATGTAGATGAGGGCGAGCGCCATCGACAGTGAATAGACCGCGGCCGTGATTCTCCACCACTTCCCATAATCCATTGCCACCCAGAACAGCAGGAACGTGACCGCGAAGTGGATCGAGGGCATCGCCGCGATCGGGTTCGACTCGCCGACCACGTTGTAGCCGGCTTGGTACAGACCGCCGCCGAGTTGCCGTCCGATCGGTTCCATGATTCGGAGCGTCGTTGGCGCGCCAGGCGAATTCACGGATTCCGGCGCCATCCAGGGCGGGTTGCTTGGCAGCGCGAAGTAGAGCGCCAAGCCCAGGGTCAGGAGAACGATGAGCCCCAGCAGGTATTGCCGGAACTTCTCCGGCTTCTTCCACCAGAGATAGACCGCCACGGTGTGGGGAACCAGGAAGTACGACCAATGGATGAAGGTGAAGTAGTAGTCATACCACTGCAGGCCGCCGGGGGTGTACCAATCGGCCTGGAGACGAATCGTCGGCAATTCACCGTTGAAGAGCCAGCGCTCGAAATCCGCGGCGACGGTGTTGACGGTGCGCGCCCACTGCGTTTCGTCGGCGAAGGAACGCAGGAACGAGAAGACGAACCAGACCAGCGCGTACGGAACGAAGGCACCGAGCAGCGACCTTGCCCGGCCATAAGGCAGGATCAGGACCGCCAGCACCGCGAACAGGCCCCAGCCAAGGTATTGTCGATTGGTGAGCAGGGAAACCACGACCAGGACCAGCGCGATCGCCAGGCGAATCTGGAAGTCCCGCGTCCGCAGGCGCGCCACATCGAACCGGTCGAACGTCAATCGCCGCTTCTTCGTTTCAGGGTCGCCGCGTGTGCCCTGGTGGTCGGGCGGACGTGATTCAGCCAAGGTCGGGTGGAACCCCCAAGATGAAACTGTGGTCGGCTACGTAGGGTTACCGAGCTTGTCTCGGCCCGTCTGGCCGACCGCTGGTTAACCGTTGGGTATCTCGCTGTCGTCGGACGCAAAGTATACGCGAGGGTCAGGCACGTCAGAGAGAATAGCGGTCTTTCGCTTTTTTCGTGACCTTGATGCGATCTTCGCCGCTTTCGGCGTCGGGCTTGCGCGCCATGAAGCCCCGGCGGAGTTGCTCAGCGATCCACCCTTCATCGAAGCCATGCTTCCCGGCCAGCGTGCCGGCATCCTCCGGCGGCAGCCCGCCATCGTGGGTCAGCGCCTCGGCGTAATATCCCTTGCGGCCCAACTCGGCGCTCGATGTCGCGCTCAGCACCAGCCGCTCGACGACCGGACCGCCTTCGAGGTGGGTCATGATCTCGGGAATATCCTTGACCGTCACCCCGTTGTAGATCACGTTGTCCGGGTAGACGACGATGTTTGGGCCACAGTCGCAGAGGTCGATAGTGCCGCAATTGTTGACCAGAATTTCGGCGTCGAGTCCCTTGCGCAACACCGCGAGCCGGAGCCGCCCCGCCACGTCCATCCCGCCCTTCTGGTTGCAATGCACCGCCGTGCAGACCATCACATGCTTCTTCGTCCAGTACATTTCCAGCCCCTTCCGAATCGTCTCGGCTCCGGTAGGGGAGAACCTTGTGTCCTCCCGCCTGGAGCGGTTTGAGGAATGGTTGATCGGTCTTGCCCAGCACGGGCGGAGCAAGCTCCGCAACCGTACTTACATGCTGGACCACCAACCCTTTGCAACACGCTCTAACCGCCGGACACGCGGGAGGACACAAGGCTCGCTTCGCTGCATTCCCTACCCGACGAGCTTGTCCTGTCAATCGGCGTGGCTCGCGACCCACGCCCGCCAGTCATGGTTCAGTTCGTCGCCGTCGACGCCCAGGGCATCGACGAGCGCCTCGTCGTACGGTACGCCGGTGGCGTAGGCCGCGATGAGCCGGGAGATGCCTTCGTCGCCCCAGGTGACTTCGATGTACTCCACGATGCTCCAGCTAGTCGCGTAGGCCAGCGTTGCCTGGGCTGGAAGATACGGAAAACTGGCGTCGAGCGACGTAATGTCGAACAGCGTGTTGTCGCGATGCGCCCGGACCACCATCTCCATGAAGCCATCCGTTCCCCCAACCTGGAAATGCGTCGCCATTCCCTCGTCGAACCAAAGCGGCGGGTACGTGAATGGGTTGTCGGTCGCCTGGTAGAGGACCTGGTGGCTGACCTCATGCAAAATGACCCGTCCAACCTCGTTCGTCGAGCCGTCCGGCACCACGGCCACGATCAGGAAGTAGCCTGGGTACGATGCCCCGGCGATCGACTCGCGGGAATTCGGTTGCTGCGCGCCCCGGAAATCCTCGCCCGAGGGATAGACCCAGATATCGAGCGGCGCGCTGCGCGGGAGCGAGAACCGGCTTTCGAGTTCAGTCACGGTGGCTTGGGACGAATCGAGCATCTTCTGGGCGAATGCCGAGTCGTGACCGTAGTGGTGCAACCGCACCTGATCGGTCTGGAGTTCCCGCCAATCCCAGCGATCGTCGAACCAGGAGGTCTGTTCCGGCGCCGACTCGGCGACTGGACCCCCATCGTCGACGACCCGCCACCAATAATCGAGAGTCACGCCGGAGGGAACGAACATCGCCTGGAGGTCGAGGGTCGCGGTGAGCGGCATCTCTTCGCCCGTCGAGACAGACTCCAGCGGCACGAACGCGAGGTTGGCGGTATCGTCCCCGGCGACTGTGTAGAGCAGTTCCACCCAGGCATCGTTGTAGGTGTCGTCCCACGCGACCTCCGTCGAGATGGTCATGCCCCGCGGGAAGTCGAGGGCGACGTCCGATTCCAATTCAAGCCGGGCGACATCGTCGACTTGCGGTGTCGCCGGCTGTGCGAAAACAGGCGCCGCCGCAATTGGCCAGGCGACGGATGCGAACAGGACGACCCTGACGAGCCAGGCGATCGATCTTCGCGATTGCGCGTTGTGGATCACGATGCCACTTCCTCCGGCGTGATCAGGAAGTGCAGATAAGCGTCAATGAAGGGGTCGAGACCGCCGTCGAGGACCGCCTGGGCGTCGCCGACGCTGGCCTCGGTGCGATGGTCGGTGACCTGGGTGTAGGGATGGATCACGTAACTCCTGATGCGGCTGCCGAACCCGGCGGCGGTGAGGTTGCCCTTGAGTTCGGAGCGTTCTTCCGCCTCAGCCTTCAGCTTGAGTTCCAGCAGGCGGGACCGCAGGATTTTGTACGCCGTTTCCCGGTTCTGGGTCTGGCTTCGTTCGTTCTGGCAGGTGACGACGATGCCAGTGGGCAGATGCGTCAGCCGGACGGCGGAGTCGGTCTTGTTGACGTGCTGGCCACCGGCGCCCGACGAACGATAGGTGTCCACCCGCACGTCGTCCGGCTTGAGGTCGATTTCGGTGTCGTTCTCGATTTCCGGGATCACCTCGACCAGGGCGAACGCGGTGTGCCGGCGATGCGCGGAATCGAACGGCGAGATGCGCACCAGCCGGTGCGAGCCGCCCTCGCCCTTGAGCATCCCGTAGGCGTTGGCGCCCTTGACCTCGATAGTGGCGTTCTTGACGCCCGCCTCCTCGCCGTCGGTGGAGTCGAGGAGATCGGTCTTGAAGCCGCGCCGGTCGCCCCAGCGGAGGTACATTCGGGCCAGCATCGAGGCCCAATCCTGGGCGTCGATGCCGCCCTCGCCGGAGTGGATCACGAGGATGGCGTTGGAACCATCGTGCGGACCGTCGAGCGCCGACTGCAATTCCAGCGCGTCGAGCTGATCGCGGATCGCGTTGAGTTCGGTTTCGAGTTCTTCGAGTAGCTCGGGTTCTTCTTCGGACATTTCGAGGAGGACGGTGAGGTCATCGCTGGAGCGGGTGATCCGGTCCCAGGTTTCGACGGTGCTCTTGAGTTCGCCGAGGCGGCGCATCTCGGTTTGGGCTGTCTCCTGGTCGTCCCAGTAACCGGGTTCGCCGCTGCGCCGTTCGAGATCGGCTACTTCGCGCTGGTCGCTGGCGAGGTCAAAGTCGCCCCCGTACTAGCCCAATGCGTTCAATGGTCTCGTTGAGGGACCGGGTCAGATCTTCACGGGTGGCCATGAGGAAATCCTTGTTGGTAGGTGCTGGAACCGTGTTTCGAGCCGGAAACGGCGTTGCCCTGAAGAGAAATGATACCCATGTTTACCAGAGTTCTTCGCCGACCAGCCGGTCGTAGATGCCCTGGAGTTGCTCGTCGGAGAAAAACTGGATGGTCAGCGACCCCCCGGCGCCCTGGGCACCCTTGCGCAGGGCGACCCGGGTGCCGAGCGCGGACCGCAGTTTGTCCTCGATCCGCACTTCGTCGGGATCGCGGGCCGGCACCGCTTTACCACTGGGTCGGTCGTCGCTGGACCAGCCGCGAACCAGGGCTTCGGCCTGGCGGACATTGAGCCCATTCTCGATCACCATCGAGAGCAGCACGAGCTGGTCCGCCGCGAGGGGTAGACCGAGGATGGCGCGGGCATGCCCTTCCGTGATCTGCCCGGCGACCAGGGCGTCGCGCACCCCGTCGGGCGCGCCCAGCAACCGGAGGGTGTTTGCGACGCTCGTTCGCGAACGTCCGATGCGGTCGGCGACCTGCTGCTGGGAGAGGCCGAACTGGTCGATGAGTTGCCGGAAGGCGACGGCTTCTTCCAGTGCCCCCAGGTCGGCGCGGGCGATGTTCTCGACCAGCGCAAGTTCGAGCATGGCCTGCGGCGCGGCGTCCATGATCACCACGGGAACGCTCGTCAGTCCCGCCATCCGTGACGCACGCCAGCGCCGCTCCCCGGCGATCAAGGTCCAACCATGGCCCGCGCGGTTGCCGGCCACGACGAGCGGTTGCATCAACCCGTGCGTCCGGATCGACGAGGCGAGTTCTTCGAGTTGCTGCCGGTCCATGCGCGACCGTGGCTGAAACGGGTTCGGCACGATTTCGTCGATCGCGACTTCGCGGAGCGCGCCCTCGTCCGGTATGCCCTGGGGCGTCGCCGGAGTGGTCGGAATCAGCGAGTCGAGGCCACGGCCCAAACCGCTTCGCCTGGGCCTGGCGCCTTGCGCTCGCGCCCTGTCCGATCCGCCGTTCGTCACCTGTCTGCCGCTCCCTTGGTCAAATGGGGTAGAGAATGCCCGTCGTGGCGCCGGCACGAATGACGTCTGGTTCGCATGCGCCGTGAGCCTGCTCAGTCTAGCACTGCCGCACGTTCTTCCACGGCGGTCCCTGCCGGCGGCGATATACTTCGACGTGGTTGCCGAGGATCAACCGGGCGATCCATGACCGGGGGCTTACGGCCTTTCCGATTCGATCCGGCACCGCGTTGCCGCTCATGCAAGGCCAAGCCACCAACCATGCTCGAAGCCATTGTCACCCTCGTTGCCACGGCAATCCTGATTGCCGCGATCTACGGACTCGTGTTCTGGGCCAACCGGGCCCGGACGGACCGCTCGGCCAGCGTCGGCATCTACCTCCTGTTCGGGCTTCCCGGCGGCCTGCTGACCGTCGCCGGCATTGCGCTGATGACCACCACCGACCTGGGCGAAGGGCCGTTCATCCTGGCCAGCGGCCTCGCCTTCTCGCTGCCGCTGCTCCGGCCGTTCCGCAAGCTGGTGGCCTCGTTCACGCCGATGGACCCGAAATCGCCGATCGATCTCTGCGGTCTGGCGCTCATTCTGTGGGTGATGTCGTTCTTCGTCATCACGGCGGCGCAGTCCGGTCCGGCCGAGGTCGGCGGTTCCGGCGGGGACACCCTGACCGACAATCTCTTCTGGCTCATCCTGAACGCCGTCACCTTCGTGGCGGTCGCCTACGTGGCGGTCGGCTACCGGGTCCATCGCACGGGCAACGAAACCACCCAGCGCCTTGGACTGACCCTGCCGAGCCTGAAAACCGTCGCGATCAGCCTCGCGCTGGTGATTCCCTGCTTCGTCCTGAGCATTCTTGGTTCGGCGCTGACCGTTGCCTTCCAGCCAGACGTGGTCGACAACATCGAAGACACGATGGATCAGATGACCAGCGGGCTCACCAACCCCATCGGCGCCCTGCTGATCGGGCTCTCGGCGGGTATCGGCGAAGAGGTGCTCTTTCGCGGCGCGATCCAGCCGCGCTTCGGCATCGTTATCGCCGCCCTGTTCTGGACCAGCCTCCACATCCAGTATGACTTCTCGTTCGTGCTGGTTGGCCTGTTCGGGGTTGGTATCGTTCTTGGATTTCAGCGAAAGTACCTGGGAACGATGTCGGCCGTCATCACGCACGCCGTCTACAACATGCTCGTGGTGGGAATCCAGATCGTCGCGACCTGAATCCGCATCGCGTAGCGCTCGCCGGACCCCGTTGGGCCAGCGAACCGCCAGGCACCCGAAGCCGGAAGGGAAGTTCCATGGAGATCGCCGAGATCCGGGACCTGGATGGTCCGAACCTGTTCATGCGGCGGCCAGCGATCAAGCTGGAACTCGACGCCGGGTCCGAACGGCCGGAGGTCGCCGAAGACTTCGCCACCGCCTTCGCGACCGGCGAATCGAGCGACGATCGGGAGCGGGTTCCGGTCGGGATAGACCGGCTGGAGGTGCTGCTGACGGAGGTAGTCAATGCCTTGCACGACCGGGTTGGGGCCAACCGGCCCCAGGTCGAGGCGCGGCGCATGGAGACCCCGCATCACGTCGCGGTCGCCTTCTCCTGGACGCATCGCCGGTTCGCGATGGAAATCGCTCAGGTGGCGTTCGACATCGTCTCCGCCTCGGCGGACGACCTTGGCGAACTGGCCCGTCTGCGGGCGCTCGCGAAGGAAGACCCATCGCTTGAGGATCGGCCCGCGATGCTCGCCGATGCCGACCGGCGGGTGCCGATAATCGCCATTACCGGCACCAACGGCAAGACCACGACCACCCGCCTGATCTCGGCGATCCTGATGGAAAGCGGCCGGCGGGTCGGCTGGACATCCTCATCCGGGGTGGTGGTGCAGGGGGAAACGGTCCTCGACGGTGATTTTACCGGCCCGGCGGGGGCGGCGCGCGTCTTCGAGGAGCCCGATCTCGATGTCGCCGTGCTCGAAACCGCGCGTGGCGGAATCCTCTTGCGGGGGCTCGGCTACGAGAGCAACGACGTCAGTGTCGTGACTAACGTCTCGGCCGACCATCTTGGCCTTCAGGGCGTGCACACGGTCGAGGAACTGGCCAGGGTTAAGCGGGTGGTCGCCGAAGTGACGGGTCCCGATGGCTTCGCCGTGCTCAACGCCGGCGATCCTCTCGTGCTGGCGATGCGGGAGGGACTCCAGGCGCGGCCCTTCTTGATCGCCAGGGATCACCGGAATCCGGCCGTGCACGAGCACGTCGAAGCGGAGGGCTGGGCGCTGTGGGTCGATACTGGTCTCGTCCACTTCAGCCACGATGGCGAACGCGACATCCTGACCGACCTCAAGGACATCCCGATCACGCTCGGCGGCAAGGCCGTCCACATGCTGGAGAACGCGCTATGCGCCGCCGCCGCGACACTGGCCTTGGGACTCAGTCTCGACGAAGTGCGGACCGGTTTGGCGAAATTTCGGAACGAGGTGGGCCAGAACCGGGGCCGGCTCAACGTCTTCGAGGTCGATGGCGTGACCGTCGTTGTCGATTTCGCCCACAACGCGGCCGGCCTCAACCACCTGCTCGACGTGGGCCGCGGCCTGGCCGCGAGCGGGGGACGGCTCATCGCCGTGATCGGCTCGGCTGGCGACCGGCCTGACGACGGCCTCACCGAACTGGGCCGGCTCGCCGGCGAGCGGGCCGACGTGGTGATCGCGAAGGACACCGTGAAGTACCTGCGGGGCCGCGCCAGCGGCGACATCTTGCGCCTGATGCTCGATGGCGCCGCGCAAGCCAACCACGACAACGTGCTGACCGATCCGAATGAGTTTGTTGCGTTCGAACGCTCAATGGCCCTGGCGGCGGCCGGCGACGCCGTAGTGATCATGTGCATCGAAGACATCGACCGCATCTTGGACCAGCTCACTGACGCCGGGATGCCCCTCTCCTGACCGGGTGACCCGGTGCGTTTCGCTGGGGAAAGCGGTATCATTAGTCAACGATTGACTATTACCTCTCCACCTCCGCGCGGTCAGGATGTCACCATGGATACCGCTGTTCGCCTGATAACCGATCCCGTTGCCGCCAAGGGCGTTCGCGACCAGTTCGGCCGCCGGATGAACTACCTCCGGATTTCGCTCACGGACCGCTGCAACTTCCGGTGTCTCTACTGCATGCCGGCGATCGGGATGAAGTTCCAACCGCGCGACGAAATGCTAAGCGACGAGGAGTTGATCCGGGTGGTCGGGTTGTGCGCCCAATTGGGCTTCACCAAGCTCCGGCTGACCGGCGGCGAACCGACAATTCGTCCTCATCTCGTCGATCTCGTGCGCGAGATGAAGGCGTTTCCCGGCATCAAGGAACTTTCGATGACCACCAACGCGCTTCTGATGGGCCGCCTGGCGGGCGACCTGAAGGAGGCGGGTCTCGACCGGGTGAACGTCAGCATCGACACGCTCGACCCGGTGAAGTTCAAGTCCATGACGCGCGGCGGCCGGTTCGATCTCGTTTGGCAGGGGATCCAGGCCGCTGAAGAAGCGGGGCTGACGCCGATCAAGCTCAATACGGTAGTCGTGCGCGACCAGAACGACCATGACGTCGCCGAAATGGCCCGGCTGACGATCGACCGCCCGTGGCAGGTGCGTTTCCTTGAAATCATGCCGATGGAAGGCGTCGGCGTGGTCTACGATGAGGGGCTCGTGACCTCCGCCGAGACGCAGACGCGCCTGGAGGAGGAGTTTGGTCCGCTGGAGGCATTGGAAGCCGATCCGTCGGATCCGGCCCGCACGTGGCGCATTCCGGGCGCCCAGGGCACGATCGGGTTCATCTCCCCGATCTCCGAGCCGTTCTGCGAAACGTGCAACCGGGTTCGCCTGACTTCGGATGGCAATCTGCGCTTGTGCCTCTTGCGACCGGATGAAGTGAACCTGCGGGACATGATGCGCGACGGCGCCTCCGACGAGGACATGCTCCAGCGCATTCGGGGCGGGGTCTGGTACAAGCCTTGGGGACACCGCGTGGCCGAAGGCGACGTGCACACGATCCGGGGCATGTCCCAAATCGGCGGCTGATCAATTCACACCGTGACAATCGTCGAAACATGTAGGGCTGCGGACATTGTGTCCGCCCGTTCCCGCTTTTGAGTAGTCCGTCCAGCACTCTTTGTCATTCCGACGAAGGAGGAATCTTGGTCATCCTGTATGGCGAGCGCGAAGATTCCTCGCAAGCTCGGAATGACAATCTGCGTTAGACACAGCACTGAGGAGCAATAACTCGCATGCCAACCCGTCAACCGCTCCAGCGAATCCTCGTCGCGATCGGCCCCGAGCCGGCCGACATCTCCAGCCTGACCGCCCGGTTCCCGCGGATCGCCTTCGATGTTGTCGGACCGGACGCGGTGAACGACCACATCGCCGGGGCCGACGCCGCCCTGATCGGCTGGGTCAGTCCTTCCGAAACGCTCGACAAGGCATCGGGGCTCAAGTGGATCCAGACGGCGGGCGCCGGCGTCGAGCGTGTGGTCGGCGACGGGTTCGCCGATCGCGGCATCCTGCTCACCAACGGCAGCGGCGTGATGGCGCCGAACATGGCGGAACACGTGATCGGGCTGATGCTGGCGTTCGCGCGCGGCTTTCCGGACCTGATGAAGGGGCAGCAACGGCAATCCTGGAAGAACGGCGTCGGCATGGATACCGTCTTCGAGCTTGGCGGGCAGACCGTACTCATGGTCGGGCTGGGAGACATCGCCCTGGCGACGGCCGAGCGGCTTCAGGCGTTCGGCATGACCGTCATTGGCGTGCGCCGGTCCGACGTCACGGGGAATCCACCTGCGCATGTCGACCGGGTCGTCTCGATTGCAGACATTGATGCTGTCATTGGCGAGGCTGATCACGTCATCTCCAGCCTGCCCCACACCAGCGAAACGCGGCGCCTGTTCGATGGCGCCCGGTTTGCCCGGTTCAAGGACGGTGCGTATTTCTACAACCTGGGACGAGGCACGAGCGTGGTCCAGGCCGACCTGATCGAGGCGCTCGAATCCGGGAAGCTCGGTGGTGCCGGGCTCGACGTCACCGAGCCGGAACCGTTGCCGCAAGGCGATCCGCTCTGGGACGCTCCCAACGTGCTCATTACCGCTCATACCGCTGGAGCTACACCGCACTTCCGGGAGCGGGTGCTGGCGCTTTTCGCGGACAACATCGCGCGGTACCAGTCAGGACAAGACCTGGTCAACGTGGTCGACATTGACCGAGGCTACTGAACCCGGTTCGGATGGGCTTGCGTTGGTTCGGTCCTATTCGCGGAACGGCGCCTTTGCCCGGTACGTCGCCATGTACGGTTGCGGCGGCGGAGACAAGCATCGCTCCGCTGCCGCAACCGTACATGGTCCGTGAGTAGTCCGAACCGGACGCAAATATCTCCGCTCGACATAATCCGCGCTACAGTCGGTCGATCCTTGCGCCGGGGCCGAAGGCGCAAACCTGTAACCGGTCACCCTGCAGGTGGGATGGGTTGCGCTGGAAGAACCCCCGTTCGAGCGTCGCGGCGACCTGGGGTACCGTTTCCCGGTGGATCAATGCCAGCGCCGGGCCACCTTCGCCGCCACCCATCATCCGGGCCCCGGCCACGCCGTCGATTTCCAACAATTCGTCAACGAGTTCCTCCACCCTTGGGTGACTGATGTCGTAGTCCTGGTTCGAGGAGCGGCCAGATTCAGTCATCAGCCGTCCGAACGTCTCCCAATCGGCCGTCCGCACCGCCTCAATACCCAAACGCACGCGGGCGACCTCGGAGACGACGTGATCCACCCTGCTTTCGAGGACAGATGACAGGCGTCCAGCAAGTTCCGACCTGGCCATTTCCCATGACTCGGGCGTCATTTCCCCAAGCGACCCGAGGTTAGGAGTAGCGGCAGCCTTGATGATTCCGAGCGCCTCCTGCGATTCGGCCACCCGTGCCGGGTACGAGGACGTACCCAGCGCGTGCGTGATTCCGGAATCGGCCACGGCAAAGACGAAATCTCCGAGATCGGGATCGAGCGCGGTGTAGCTGGCGTCCCGGCCGTCGAACAGGATCACCCCGCCCGCGACCGAGGCCGACTGGTCCATCGCGCCCACGGGACTGCCGCACCGGTGTTCGGTCTCTCGGGCGATCGCGACGATGTCGCGGGCCTCTGGTTCGGTGCAGGCCAGGGTCAGCACCAGGGCGACACATAGTCCCGCTGAAGAACTCATCCCAAACCCGATTGGAACGTTGCCGGCAATCGAAAGCTGGAGCCCACCGTGGACCTCCAGGTCACGGCTGAGTAACGAGGCAATCAGGCCCCGCGCGTAATCGACCGGACCGATCTCGTCCGACGTGGTGCTCCAGTCGCGGCAGTCGTCGATCCTGATCGTCACCGCGTCGCTCGCCACATCGCCGGCGATGACCTCGACCGTCGCGTGACCACCGGCTTCCGACGAGGCGATCGCCACCACACGGTCGATCGCCCCGGCAAGGACCAGGCCACCGTTGTAGTCGACGTGGTTTCCGAGAAGCTCCAGGCGTCCGGGCGCTTCGGCCATCTGCGTCGTTCGCCAGTTGGCTCCAAACGTTTGGCGGGCGCGGCGGATGGCTCGGTCCCGGGGGGAATCGGTGAGCACGGTCGATCAAGTCCGCATCTTGATGATCTTGAAGGCCTCGGCGAGTTCGAACGGCTGGTCTTTGGCGATATCGGATGAGAAGCCGCGCAGGCGGTCTTCCAGCTCCAGCGCCTCGCCGACCTGGGTCTTGTGGGCCCGGAGGGCGTTGATCTTGTCGCCGAACGTCTCCGTGATGTCGATGTGGATGTCAGGTGACTCGGTGCCGAAGTACCAGATTTCGGCCGTTTTGTGCGGCTCCAGTCCCGAGGCGAGGTGATCCGGGTAGTAGAGGTGGTCGCGGGCCGTTGGGTACACCGAGTCGTGGGCGGCCATCCCAACCGCGCGGTGGTCCGGGTGGAGGGCATAGGGCCGGAAGGGATCGTGCGTCACGATCACATCGGGGCGGTGGGTGCGGATCATGCGCGTGATCTTCTCGCGCAGGGAGAGATCGGGCACCACGGAGCCGTCGGGCTCGCGTAGGAAGACGACTTCGGCGATGCCGAGCCGTTTGGCGGCCTCGCGTTCTTCGTCCTCGCGGGCGGCCGCCAGGATTTCCGGCGTGTGCGCCCGGTCCTGCGTGCCCCGGTCGCCGGACGTGACCTGGATCAGGATGATCCGCTTGCCCTCTTTCGCGAATTTTGCGACGGTTCCCGCCGAGGAGAATTCGAGGTCGTCCGGGTGGGCGACGACCCACATGTAGGTTTGGTGGTCTGGTTCGACGAGCGGTTCTGACATATCACTTCCTGGGAACGATGGGCCCAATGGCCCGCACGGGTAACTGCCGACCATCCTAGCTGGAAATCGCCAGTTTCGCCTCCTGGGCCAGCGAGGCGATCTCCACCTCGCGCTGTTCGCCCGAGGCGAGGTTGCGAATCAGCGCAACGTTGCGCTGGACTTCGCCGCTCCCGGCGATGACGGCGAAGGGGATGCCGCGTCGGGCGGCGTACTTCATTTGGTCGCCCAGGCCGCGGTTGGACAGCATCGAGAGATCGGTGTTGAGACCGCTCAGGCGCAATTCGTGGGCGATCCGCGCGTTTTCCCGGAGCGTGTCCGGGAAGGCGGCCACGAAGATGGCGGCGACCGAAGGCCGTTGCGGCAGTAGGTCGAATTCCTGGATCACTTCGAGGATGCGTTCGAACCCGAGGGACATGCCGGTGGCAGGCACGGGGCGCCCCACGAACGTGCCGACCAGGCCGTCGTACCGGCCCGCGCCGGCCAGGGAACCCACCTTCGGTTCCTCGACCCGCGCCTCGAACACGGGGCCAGTGTAGTAGTCGATGCCTCGCGCCAGGGAGAGGTCGATCTTCCACGAACCGGGCCGGACCTGGAGATCGTCGAGGTACACGGCGAGTTGGCGTAGGTCCGCTACCGCCTCATCTCCGCCGGTGACGCCTTCGAGGTCGGCGGCGGCGGCATCGAGCAGCTCGCCGCTCGTTCCTGCGCGCGTGACCAGTTCGACTACGCGGGCGGCGGCGGCATCGTGGACTCCGGTGGCGATGAGTTCCCGCTTGACCCCATCGGAGCCGATCTTGTCCAGCTTGTCGACCGCCCGGAACACAGTGGGCGCGTGGGATTCGGGCACTCCGGCTAATCGCGCCATCGCTTCGAGCAGCTTGCGGTGGTTGATTGAGACTACGGCCCCGTTCAGGTTGACAGCGTCCAACGCTTCGGTGAGGACGCTCACCGCTTCCGCGTCGGCCAACATCGACGGCGTGCCGACGATGTCCGCGTCGCACTGCCAGAATTCGCGGAACCGGCCCCGTTGCGGCTTCTCGGCCCGCCAGACCGGCGCGATGTGATACCGCTTGAACGGCAACACCGATGCCTGCTGGTGCATCGCGAAATACCGGGCGAGCGGCACGGTGAGATCGTATCGCAAGCCGACCTCGCGATCCCCCTGGTCGTGGAAGTGATACATCAGCTTTTCGTTTTCGCCGGCCTGGCCGGTGAGGGTTTCCAGGTACTCCAGTGCCGGGGTATCCAGGGGTTCAAACCCGTGGCGCTCGAACACCTCCCGGAAGATGGCGATTACTTGTACCCGGAGCCGCATCTGGTCCGGTGTGTAATCACGAAAGCCCTTGAGGATCTGCGGTTTACGCACACTCACGATCTGTCACTCCAGTGAAAGCATTGTTGACGGGAACCATTGGACCGTTATTTCGTGATCTCGTGGACCACATGACCGAGTTCAGGTCCGATCAGTTTTTCCATCGC
>JACCYX010000038.1 GCA_013696265.1 Chloroflexia bacterium | reverse complement strand
CGCCGCGCCCGCCGCCGGGGCGGCGATCCGGATCACGCCGCTCGTGACCTGCACCAGCGAGAGGGCCGAGACCAGCCGCCCCGGACCGGCCACCGAAGGCACGGTCGCCAGTTCCGCCGGGCGGGCGACGGCGTTGCCGATCGCGATCCCGGCCGCCAGCAACGCCAGCGGCCAGATGCCGGTGGTGAACGGCACGATCGCGACCAGGGCCAGCCGCCACGAATCCGCCAGGATCATCAGCCGTCGCCGGTTGACCCGGTCGACGAGCAGTCCCGTGACCGGCGAGAGCAGCACCCGCGGCAAGATCAGGAGGAGGGCGATGAACCCCACCAGCCGGGCCGAACCCGTCAGCTCGTAGACGAGGAGTGGCATCGCGATCTGGGCCAGCGATTCGCCGGCGCTGGAGAAGGCCTGGGCGGACCACAACCGCCGCATGTTCGGTTCGCGCAACAGCGCGACGAAGCCTGGGCGAGCGTCATCGTGCGCCGGGCCGGAATCGTTCACGGCGGAGACATCGTGGGTGGTCTGTCCAAGATTGTTTGGCATTCGACCGCTGCTCCTCCAAAGCCCGTCATGTCGAGCGCCAGCGAGACATCCCTGCGCGAAGCGCATCGGCTGAAGGCCGATCCCCGGTTCGCAGCGGCTCGTTCCCCAGATCGAACACCGGCTACGCCGGATGCGCTTCGCGCAGGGATTCCTCGCAAGCTCGGAATGACAATCTGCCTTGGACGCAGTAGTGAGCCATCTCCTGTCCTCACCTCCGGCTTTTCGATATCCGTGAACGCGCCTCGGGCAGCGAGGCGACCCAGTATGCCACGGTGGCGGCCGGGGGAATTGCCTTATGGAAACCCGTCCGGTATGATCGAGTTCCTGCAACGACGCAATGTACTGATCGGCTTGCCCCGGAGGTTCGCATGAGCGACCAGGCCCATCTCGCGACAATCGATGTCACTACCCTCGGCGCCAACGTCCAACAGATTGTCGCCCACCTCTGCACGAGCGACTGTCACGCCTACGGTTCCGTGCTCCAGTGGTGCGAAACGCGCGGCGACTGCTGCTACGCCGTGGTCTGCCCGTCGTGCCGCACCCAATTCCTGATCGAGGAAGAGGATCTCGCCGAACTCGAACGCTGGACCGAGGCCAACGGCCACGCCCTGGTCTGCGGCGTCACACTGTAGGACGGCGGCCGATATATGGCAGGTGACGCACATTGTCCGACGCTGGCGCGAAGCGCTTAGATTGTCATTCCGCCGGGAGGCGAAGCCGACCAGAGGCAGCGAAGCGATATCTCCTCACCGCAGTGAGCATTGGTGGTTGTGGCCCTGCGGGGCGAGATTCCTCCACTCGCCTGCGGCTCGTTGCGGAATGACAATCTAAACGTTTCGCGCCGCGTCACACCAACCCGCACAAAGCCCGCATCTTCGCGCATCCGACGCATGTGGGATCACCAGAACATTAACGACGGCTACCAATTCGCGGGAAATGTCGCTATCATCAGCGGGTCGCGCCGGGAATTGACATTCCCTTGACCATGAACGGGCCGCGTTGTGCCACACTTCCCCGGATTGACGCCGTCAGGCTTCGCCAGCCCAAACCAGGGGAGCCGCGTGGCATGCGGCGGAGGCATTCGGTCGCAACGTCCGGTATCGATTGTGGTATCGGAACGAGATCTCAAAGGAGAGAACGATGACTTCACGCGTATCTCGACGTTCATTGGTCGCGGGCGCCTCCGCGATCGGCGCCGGCGCCACGCTGGCCGGTACGATGGGCGCCCGTGCCCAGTCCACCCCCGTCGCCTCGCCCGCGGCCGCGATGGATGCCGATTTCCTGGCCGCGCAGGATGCCCTGATCGCCGACCTCCAGGCCACCACCGGCACCAGCCTGCGCATCCTCAGCGCCGTCGTCGGCGGCAAGACGCCGGAAGAGGATGAACTCTTCGCCCAAGAGATCACCCGCCTCACCGGCATCGAGATCGAACTGGTGCATCCGACGGCCGACTACAACGAGAAGCTGCTGGCCGACCTCGCGGCCGGGGTCGAGTACGACCTCATCTACACCAACAAGGACACGATGGATGTCCTCGTCGCCGATGGCGTGCTGACCGACCTCACCGAGCAGATCGCCGGCTCGGCGATCCTCAGCAACCCGACCGTGATCCCGACCGAAGAATGGGAGATGATCCGGTACGAAGGTGACGTGTTCTACAGCGTTTTCAACAAGTTCGAAGGCTCACGGATGCTGACCGTCCGCCAGGATTGGCTGGACCAGCTCAGGCTCGAAGCGCCAACCACGCTCGACGAGATCTACAACGTGATGGTCGCTTTCCGCGACGAGGACCCGGCCGGCAACGGCGCGGGCGTCACACTCGGCCTCTCCACCGCCGGCGCCTACGACATCCAGCCGTTCATGAGTTCGGCGGGGGTCCTCCCCGGCTACGTCGATGTCGACGGCGCGCGCACGATCCCTTACGCCACCGAAGCGGCGATCCCGGTTTACGAGTGGCTGGCGAACCTCTATGCCGAGGGTCTCTACGCCCCGAACTTCGCGACCGACACCACCGCCGACATGCGCAACCTCTTCCTCACCAACCAGGTCGGCTTCGTGACCTATTGGGATACCTGGGTCGGTCTCTTCAACAACACACGCCTGGCTGAGGATCCGAACACCACGTTCCAGGCCAAGGGCATCGCCGCCGTCGCGGGGCCGGAGGGCGAGATTATCCTCAACCGCGGCCAGCCGAGCGTGTGGACGATTCCGGTCAACGCCCAGGATCCGGAAACGGCCTTCAGGTTCCTCGA
>JACCYX010000012.1 GCA_013696265.1 Chloroflexia bacterium | reverse complement strand
GTATCGCTCGTTTCGTAGCCGTTGGCTTCAAGAGTTTCGCGCACGGCGGCCGGGTCATTGACCTGGAGGCAAATGTGCTGGCCCGGCGAGTTCGGCCCGCTGTCATCGGTGTAGAGGTGAATCTCGTCGCCACTGTCGCCAATCGTGTACCAGACGAAACGTTCGGTTCCGAGCACCTCGGGCGGCGTGATTTCGGTCAGGCCGAGCGTCTCGCCGTAGAAGTGGCGTCCCTTGTCGTTGCCATCGGTCGTCATTGGCACGCTCGCGTGTTGCAGCTTTAGAGCTGTCATCATTCCATCCTTCTCGGTCGCAAGACGTATCTTCGGTTTATCCATCGCGTTCTCCGGGCGAGTGGCGGCGCACACCGCGCAGGCGACCGATCTCCCGGATTCCGCGCCAGGCGCTGGAATCGCTTATCCGCGATAGCGTCGCAGACTTTGGCCCGGTCGTCACCCCCGCGTCACTCACCACAAGTTCCGCCTTTGCCGCCCATTGCCAGGGGGGCCTGACTCTGAGCGTCCGGTCGGAGCGCCGCGCCTGGTCCACCGGCGAAATCACATCTTCGGCAATCGCCCTCGTGTACCGCGCAAGCGTCCGCCTGCCATAGTCACCGATGGCGACGGCATGTGAGATCGTCGAGGCAGCGGCGGCGCAGACCTTCAGGTTGGCCGACAGCCCGTCGCGGTTAAGCGGGTTGGTGACGCCCACCAGGTCGTTGACCACCAGCATATGATCGATGTGGAACGCATTCCGGGTGTCGAATCCGCCGGTTGGCACGACCTCGGTCATAAACGATTCCAGCGTCAAGCCGTCCAGACATTCGCGGACCGGGGGCCACCGCTCGACCTCATCCAGGTACTCGCTGATGTGACGGGCGCTGACCATCGCGTCCTCCAGCGACATCGCGACGGTGAGCGTGATCGAGTCCGGACCTGGGATCACCAACCCATAACCAGGCGAAAACCACGATGCGTCGTGACGGAAGGAAAGAACCCGGCAACTGGTGTCTCCCGCGCCCAACCGAACTCGAACTTCATCGCCAGTTGCGGCGTACTTGCGCTTGCCAGCGTGCATCAGCTCGGAAGGCTTCCAGTCGGGCCGCAAGCCGAGTTCACCTGCCAACCGGGGATCGGATTCGTCGGCCAACACCACCAAATCGGCGATGTACGACTGACCACCACCGCACCGGACACCGTTGACGTTGCCCTGGTTCCAGAGGAACTCCGTCACAGTCGCATCTGGAACGACCGTGACACCCTTCGACGTGATCGACGTTTTGAGACTTTCAAGAAGATGACTGTGCTCGATCGCCAGCCACTCCGGTGGCTCTCGCATGATCTCGGAAGCAGTTTCCGTCGGATCAATGTGCGCGATCCGGGCAATGGACAGGGCGCCCTCAAGAGAGGGCGGCAAGCCGATCGCGCGCAGATCGGGGGCACTGACGATGCCGGGGAAGACCGACTTCCGGCCCGGCGGGATCACCTGCTCCAGCACCAGCACGTCGGCCGGCACATCAGTCAGCTTCGACGCCAGCACGAGCCCGGAGATACCCGCGCCAACGATCACGATTCGGGGCCGGTCGCGCGGCGTTTCGGCAGGTGCGTCGTCCACCAGGTTAATCCGCCAGCGCCTTGAGTTGCCGGATGAGGGCGGGCACGACCTCGAAGAGGTCACCGACGATCCCGAACGAGGCAATCTTGAAAATCGGGGCGTCCGGGTCGCGGTTGATGGCGACGATGTAATCCGCGCCCGACATCCCGACGAGGTGCTGGGGCGCTCCGGATATCCCTACAGCGAGGTAAAGCTTCGGCGTTACCGTGTGCCCGGTCGATCCCACCTGGTCGGCGTGAGAACGCCAACCGGCGCCGACCGTCGCGCCAGAAGCCCCGACCGCCGCGTCGAGCTCCCGAGCGAGTTCCTCGACCAGCGCAAAGTTCTCGGCCTTGCCCAGGCCACGCCCACCGGAGACGATCCGCTCGGCCGACATCGGGCCCTTCGGCCCGGCCCGATGCTCCGACTTCTCGACCAGCGAAACGCCGAGGTCGTTAGCGCCGATCGCCACGTCGATGGACTCGATTGGGGCCGACGAGGTGCCCCGTTCCGTCCTGGGGAACGCACCCGGCGCGACCGTGACCAGGGCGGGAGTGGATTCGATATACCTGACCGATGTTTGCACTCGTCCGCCAAGCACCGCCCGGCTTGCCACCAACTGACCGTGTTCGAAGGCGAGTTCGATCGCGTCCGGCACGAGCGCGAGATCGAGTCGAGCCGCGACCCGCGCCGCGTAGTCGCGTCCAGTAATGGAACTCGGGATCAGCACGGCAAACGGTTCTATGCCTCGGATCACCGTCGTCACCGCCGATGTCCAGGGACCGGGCAGGAACGGGGTGAGTTCGTTGTGCTCAGCGACCATCACGCGATCGACGCCCTCGATCGTCGCGAACTCCGCCGCGATTTCCGCCACATCCGCTCCGGGAACGGCGACGACGACTTCACCAGCAAGCGCGTCAGCAACTCGGCGCGCGGCGGTGATCATCTCCAGGCAGACTGGACGAACCTTGCCGTGGTATTGCTCACCGATGACGAGGACGGTTGAGGAACTCATGTCAGCTTCCGCTCCCGCAGCCACGTCACCAGATCCGCCGCCGCCTGGTCGGCGGGCACACCCTGAATGACGATGCCTGCCGCCTCGCGTTCGACCGCCATCGGGTCCGACCACGCGACCCGCGCCGGTCGCCCCGGCTCGTCGACCGCAACGACCGGGATCGTCTTCTTCTTTGCCGCCATCATGCCGCGCAACGTGGGGAATCTCTGCGCTCCGTCCCGGCCCGAGAGCACCATCAAGACGGCCGGAAGTGGCACGGAGACGACTTCCTTGCTCGCCTCGGCGTCGCGATGGACGCGGACCGTCCGGTCCTCGACCTCGACGTGCGTGACGAGCGACACATGTGGCCAATGGAGCAGCTCGGCCACCTGTGGCCCAACCTGGCCCGTCTCGTAGTCATCCGTCGATTGCCCGGCCAGCACCAGGTCGAAGTCGTGCTTCCTGATCTCATCGGCAAGGATGCGCGCAATGGCCAGCGAATCGATCTCGTTGTGATGGGGCAGGTCGATCAGGATCGCCTCGTCGGCCCCGGTCGCAAGCGCCCGCAGCAAGACATCCTTCGACTGAGGCGGCCCGGCAGTGATCGCGGTCACGGTCGCGCCGAAACGTTCCTTGATACCGATCGCCTCGCCGACGGCGTAGGCGTCATAGGTGTTCATGACCCGCTCGGTACCAAGGTCCGGCGTGTGCGTTGCCGGATCGACCGTGATGGCGTTCACATCGGGCACGTGCTTGACGAGGACCGCGATCCGAAGCTGCCGGGTCTCTTCGCTCATGGTTGCGGCTCGTCGCTGAAAGCGGGCTTGCGCTTCTCGACGAAGGCCGTCATGCCCTCGATCTGGTCCGGCGTGCCGAACGCGGCCCCAAACGTCGTTGCCTCGGCCGCCAACCCGTCACGCCAGGTCGCGCCCCGCGTCAACGCGATCAGCCGCTTCGCCTCCCGCACCGAGCGGGGGCTGTTCGCGGCAATCAGCCGGGCCATGTCCAGCGCCTTCTCCATCAACTCATCCGGCTCGTGGACGGCGTTGACGAGGCCGATCCGCAATGCCTCTTCCGCGGCGACACGCCGCCCGGTGTAGATCAATTCCGAAGCGATACCTGGTCCCACGATCCGTGGCAATCGCTGGGAACCGCCCCAGCCGGGAGGGATACCCAGCGACACTTCTGGCTGGGCGAACACCGCGTTCTCCGACGCCAGCCGGATATCGCAGGCCAGCGCCAGTTCGCACCCGCCCCCGAAGGCGTACCCGTTGACGGCCGCGATCACCGGCTGGGGCGCGCTCTCCAGTGCCGACGCCACGGCGTGGCCCAACTCGCCGAGGGCCCGGCCTTCATCAGCGTTCAGCGAGCCCATTTCCTTGATGTCAGCGCCCGCCACGAACGCGCGCTCCCCGGCCCCGGTGAGCACGATCACCCGAACGGCAGGGTTCAACGTCGCTTCCTGAATGCGGAGGAACAGGGACTGCAAGCGCTCGCTGTCGAGCGCGTTCAGCTTGTCATGCTGGTTGACCGTGATGATCGCGATCCGGTTCTGGTAATCGAGATTAATCGCCACGCCGCGCCGGTCCTTCCTCGTCCGCGAAGAGTGCGCCAACCTCGCTCTTGTACGTCCGGCCCACCGTCACGTAGCGACCGTGGATGCCTTCGAGGTGCGCCCGCTGGTTCTCGTCGAGTCGCGAACGTTCTTTGGCCGGGACACCGACCATCACCGCGCCAGGGGGTACTTGGGCCCGTTCCGGAATCAGCGCCCCGGCCGCGATCACGGCATCGGCGCCAATCGTGGAATACGACATGACGATCGCCCCCATCCCGACCAGCACGCGGTCCTCGATCACCGTGCCGTGGATGATCGCGGTGTGGCCGATTGTGACCTCCTCGCCAATCACCACTGGCGCGTCGACGTTGACATGAACCAGCGTACCGTCCTGGACGTTGCTCCGGTTCCCAATCGCGATTGGGGCGATGTCGCCACGCACCGTGGTGTTGAACCAGATGCTGGCATTCTCGCCAATCGTGACGTTGCCGATCACGACCGCGCCAGGCGCAATGAAGGCACTGTCGGCAATCGATGGCCAGGCGCCCTCGTACGGCAGGATAATCGCGCCTGGAAATCGTTCGGCGAAACTTGCCCGGACCGCGTGGCCGCTCATGGTGCTTCGACCCGGACGATCACGGCGTCACCCTGGCCCCCGCCGGAGCAGATCGCGGCCACGCCGATGCCGCCGCCCCGTTCCCGGAGCGACTCGATCAGCGAGATCAGGATGCGCGCACCGCTCGCGGCCAGCGGATGCCCGAGCGCGATGGCCCCACCATTGATATTCACCTTGTCCAGGTCAATTCCAAGCCTGTCCGCCGATACGAGCGTAACACTGGCGAACGCCTCGTTGATCTCGACCAGATCCAGGTCGGCAACGGTAAGGTCCGCGCGCTTCAGCGCCTGCTCGACGGCCATCGCCGGCGTGAGCGCCAGGTACGGCACGTCCC
>JACCYX010000521.1 GCA_013696265.1 Chloroflexia bacterium | reverse complement strand
CTCGCCCGGCAGCGCTGCCTCGCGGGCAAGCGCCACGAGTTCTTCGTCTGACATTGTCCGTGCGTGGTGAATGAGAACGGCCCGCGTGTCGCCGACCGAGCGAATATGGCGGGTCAGGGCGCGAGTGTCGACCCCGGCGATTCCAGGGATCCCGGCTTTCCGCAGGTAGGTTTCGATCGTGCCGGTCGAGCGCCAGTTCGACGGCCGCGCGCTCCACTCCCGGACCACAAGCCCGGCGATCCATAGTTGGCGCGACTCGTCGTCATCGTCGTTGACGCCATAGTTCCCAATCAGCGGATACGTCATGCAGACGATCTGCCCCCGGAAGGAGGGATCGGTACAAACCTCCTGGTAGCCGGTCATCGTGGTGGTGAAGACCGCTTCGCCGCTGGCGTTGACATCGGCGCCGAAGCCCCGGCCCCGGAAGACCCGGCCATCGGCCAGAGCGAGCGCGGCGTCGGTTTCCGGCTTGAACCGATTGCGTGCGTCAGGCACGGTGGCGTTCCTTTCCATCGACAAGGGTGAACACCGCCCGTCCCTTCATCGTCATCCCGAGCAGCGGGGTGTTGGCGCTCTTCGTGCTGAGCTCGTCGGGCGTCACCATCCACTCGCGATCGGGATCGAACACCGCGATGTCCGCTGGGGCACCGATTGACAACGATCCGCGCTCCTCACGCAGAATGCGCGCCGGTTCGACCGTCCAGAGTCTGACCATGTCATAGACGCTGAAGTGTTCAGCCTCGGCCAGCGCGAGGGTCAGCGGAAAGGCGAATTCGAGGCCGCTCAGGCCCATTGCCGCCGCCTCGTACTTCGAGCCGGACTTTTCCGGCGCGGCATGCGGAGCGTGATCGGTGCCGAAGCAATCGAACGTGCCATCCTGAATCCGTTCGAGGAGTGCTCTCGTGTCGGCTACCGGCCGCAACGGGGGGTTGACCTTGGTGTAAGGATCAGCGGGCTCGCCCGGCTGCCCGGCAGGCCGATTCGTGTTGTGGAGCGTCCGGCTGCCTCCAACCCACTCGTCGCTCATCGCCAAATGGTGGGGCATGACCTCGGCCGTCACATTCACGCCCCGACGCTTCGCCTCGGCGAGCAGTTCGGCCCCGCGCCCGGTGCTGACGTGACAGACATGCAACCAGCCGCCGGTCAGTTCAGCGAGCATCAGGTCGCGTCCGATGATGATCTCCTCGGCAACGGCCGGGATTCCTGGTATGCCGAGCCGCCGCGAGACGTCTCCCTCGTGCATGGCGCCCGAAGCGAGTGCCTTGTCCTCGCAATGGACGATCACCGGCCGGTCGAGCCGGACCGAAGCTTCCAGCGCCTGGCGCATGATGGCGCTGTTCGCGGTGGTGTCGCCGTCGTCCGACCACCCGATTGCGCCGGCGGCGATCACCGCGTCGAAATCGACCGGCTCGTCGCCGCTCCGGCCGCGGGTGATGGTGGCGATCGGAAAGACCCTGATCCGGCCGGCATCGTCCGCCCGCTTGAGCAAGTCGGCGATGATCTCCGGCGAATCGAGCGCCGGTCTGGTGTTCGGCATGCAGGCGATCGCGGTGAAGCCGCCGGCCGCCGCCGCCGCCGTTCCGGTTTCCATCGTTTCCTTTTCGGGAAAGCCTGGATCGCGGAGGTGAACGTGGACATCGATCCAGCCCGGCGTCACGAGACAGCCGGTCGCGTCGAACTCAGGCACGTCTACCGCGGGCTCGACGGCGCCAACCTGGTCTATGATTCCATTGCGGATGAGAACGTCGAATTGGCCATCGACGCCATTGGCGGGATCAATCACATGGCCGCCGCGCACCAGCACTGTGCCCTCGATCACCCGGGCCCCCCTCGCGCGGACATCCACCGTGGTCGATAAAAAATGACCCCCGAAGTCCGGAACGGACCCGAGGGCGGGGTTATTTCAGTGGCCGGGAGCGAGTTGGCAGGAAACACGAAGGGGTACACACCTTTCAGGCGACTTCCAAAATCGCCCTAGTATACGAGGCTTACGACCACAGAAGCAAACGGTTTGGAAAGACAACGATGACTTCGGCAGACGCGCAAATCCGGATTTTCGAGAAGCTCAGGCACGCCACGCCCGGCTCCACCCACCTCTATCTTGTGCGGCACGGCCAAACTTCGGGCAACGTGACGCACCAGCTCATCGGCCACACCGACATGCCGCTGGACGACCTGGGCGCGCGCCAGGCCCGCCAGGTTGGGGATCGGATGCGATCGGTGCCGCTCGATGCGATCGTCGCCAGCCCGCTCCAGCGCGCCCAGGTCACGGCGCACGAGATCGCGCGGCACCACCAGGTCGAGACCACGCTCGATCCTCGCCTCAAGGAAATCAACTTCGGTCACGCGGAAGGGCTGACCATGGCCGAAGCCGTAAGCCGCTTTCCGGAGATCATGACCTTGCACACGGACCCGCTCGACGAGCACTTCGGCTGGCCGGGCGGTGATGTCCGGTCCCGGTTCCACGCCGCGATCTTTGCGACCTTCACCGACATCGCGCTCGCTCACCAGCACCGGCACGTCGCGGTCGTCTGCCATGGCGGCGTGATCGGCTCCCTGATCGCCCAATTGGATGGGGGGTCGCCCAACGATTACGAAGGGTATCCGGTGGCCAATTGCAGCGTCACTCACCTGGAGGTGAACCTGGACGGCGCCACGGCCCACCTCATGAACGATATCGCCCACCTCGACGTGGTCCGCACCGAGCCGTGGACCTTCACGATACCGGGTGAGGCGTCGATCGACGGAGAGTCGAAACCTGACGAGGAGCGACGATGACGGCACTCACGGTCCTGGGCGGTAGCGCGGCCTCAGTCGGAACGGGGCAGGGATGCTCCGGGTACCTCTTGTCGACCGGTAACACGAACGTCGTGCTCGATCTCGGACCGGGAACGCTGCTCGAACTTCGCAAGCACGTCGATTTCCGATCGCTGGATGGGATCATCCTCTCCCACCTCCACGTCGATCACATGCTCGACCTGATCGCGCTGCGGTTCTCGCTCGCGTACAACCCCGTCACACCAACAGGCCGGACGCCGCTCTGGTTGCCGCCGGGCGGAATCGAGTTCTTCGATCGACTCGGGCGGGTCTTTTCGACGGACGGCGATCCAGACGAATTCTTCCGCGGTGTCTTCGAGATTGGCGAATACGCCCCGGAAGGACTCCTCCACGTTGGCGACCTGACCCTGTCATTCACTCCAACCGTCCACTTCGTTCCCTGCTGGGCGATCCGGGCTCATCCCGCGGATGACGCGGGCGACCTCTTGTACACCGCCGACACCGGTCCCGCCGCCGACCTGGCCGGGTTCGCCGCCGGAGCCCGCGTGGTCCTCGCCGAAGCGACGACGCCCGCGGCCCAGCGTGACGCCATGCCCCACTCCGCGCGCGGCCACCTGACCGCCGCCGAGGCCGCCAACCTGGCCCAGGAGGCGGGAGCGGCAATCCTCATCATCACCCACATGTTCGAGGAGCACGATCCGCATGCACTCGTGAACGTCGCACGCGGCATCTTTGCGGGCGAAGTCGTCCTCGCCCGGCCAGGAGTCAGTGTTTCATGGCCGTAGCCGAAGGTCCGCTCCAGGACATGGCCGGGGTCCTGATCGGGCACTGGACCGACACCGAGGCGCGAACGGGATGCACCGTCATCGGCTTCGAGCCGGGCGCGTTGACCGCCGCCGAAGTCCGTGGCGCGGCACCAGGCACCAGGGAACTCGACGCCCTGGCGCCCGGCCGTCTGGAACAGCATGCCGACGCCATCGTCCTGACGGGAGGCAGCGCGTTCGGGCTGCGCGCGGCTGACGGCGTGGTCCAGGAACTGGCTGGTCGCGGCCGGGGGTATCCAACGTCGGCCGGACCCGTGCCGATCGTCCCAGCGGCGGTGATCTACGACCTGGCGGTCGGCAACCCGGTGGCGCCGGCACCGGACAATGGCCGCGACGCTCTCGGCGCCGCGAAGCCGATCAGTGAGGTCAGCCAGGGCGCTATCGGGGCGGGAACCGGCGCCTCCTGGAACAAGTTCGCGGGCACATCACGGCGGGGCGGTCTGGGCATCGCCCAAATCGACCTGGATGACTACCTGGTGACGGCGCTGGTCGTGCTCAACGCGATGGGCGTCGTCCGTGGCGAAGGATCCGACCCCCGGCCCGCGGTGCTGGCGCCCGCCGCATCCGCTGGACGCCAGGGCGAAGCCACCACGCTGATCTCCGTCATCACCTCGATCCCCTGCACGCACTCCGCGCTGACGCGCATGTGCATCGCCGCGCACGATGCCCTGGCCCGGGTGGTCATCCCAGCCCACACCGTCTACGACGGCGATGTCGCGTTCGCCTCGACCCTGGCCGTAGGAAGCGTGACCGTTGAGAACATCCTCCGCGTCACGCTCGCGACCGAACTCGCGGTGGAGGCGGCGATCATGCGCGCGGCGCAGCCGGAGGTCCACACCGGTGCTACACTACAAATCTCGCCTCGTCACCGCTCGACCGGATCGAGCGCAAGCAGGTAGGCAGCCCGCAATGGCATTTGTATCGTCCGACACACCCCAGATTCCAGCCCGTCGCCCGACGATCGTCGCCGGGGTTGGCGCGTCCTGGTCGGGCTCCCTCGGTAGGGCACTGCAGCATGCCGAAACGCACCAGTTCTTCGCGATCGACCTGGACCAGCGCCGGTCGTTGTTCGCGCCGCCGGTCACGTCGATCGCGGCCCAGGCCCAAACCGGCGTGGTGCGGTTGCGATCCACCTGGGTGCCCGGCTCGATCACCGGGCCGTTGGCGGCCCAACGCACGGCAGGCTTGTGGCGCTTCCTGGAATACGCAGCCCGGCACATGGGCCTGCGCACGGTGGTCATGCCACGGAGTTCCGAGGTGTCGCGGGGAGAGTTCCTCGGCGCCGAATTGCGCCGCCACATGAACGCCGCGGCACACGGCGGCGTGCGCCTGGCGATTGGTGTCCGGGGTTCGGTGGTGTACCGGGGCCACGACCAGCTCGCCCAGCTCCAGACATTGCGTCACACCGCCGAGGAATGGGACCTCGACATCGCGCTCGATCTCGCGGGCAATGTCCCGCACTACCTCGAAGCCGAAGCGGCCATCCTGCGCTTGCTTCCCCGACTCACTCTGGTTCGCATCCCTTCCTGGGTTTCCGCCGCTGGCGAACTCAACACCGGCGATCCGATCTCACGGCGGGTGGTATCCATTCTCGCCGACCAGGGCTACACCGGCACGATCAGCATCATCCCGGCCAAATCGCCGCTCCAGCTACCCCGAACACGGACATATCCAACGGCGAGCGACGAATGGACGCGGCAACTCATCCTCGACCAGTATGGCCGCCAGTTTGCGGACGATCGCCCGGCGCCCTACAGTTCCCCCGAACTCTTCCGGGAGCAATACTAAAACGCCT
>JACCYX010000494.1 GCA_013696265.1 Chloroflexia bacterium | reverse complement strand
CACGGCGAACGCATCCCAGCCATCGGGATCCTCCAGGAGCCAGATCGACTCGACGCCGGCCAGATCGGCGATCCGCGCGAGGTCGATCGTGCGGTCCACCGCCCGGCGGGCGGCCTCCCGGCCGCCGCGCCGCTGGGCGGATGCCCACGATCCCGGCGACGCGTCGAGCGCAAACCTCAGCGGCTCGGTCATGGGTCAGGCGGCGCGGTAGTAGAGGATTACCCCGCCCTGCCGCTCGTCGCCATGCTGGACGACGACACCGTCGCCCCCATCGTGCATCGGGTAGGCGTCGCCGCGCTCGTACGATTCCGCCGTCGCTTTGTCCACAAGCCGCGCGAAGAGCGAATGCCGGGCGCACTGCCAGACGTGGTCGAACCCGTCGACCGGCCGCATCCGGTGCTTGTCGCGCGGGTGACGGCGGCCGACATCGCACGGGGGATTGGGTCCAGAGGTGGTAGGTTCAGAAGTGATGGCATCCATAGGTGCGGCGAACTCCTTGCAAGGCCGATCCTGCGCGATTCTCAGCCTTCAGTATCGCCGATGCGAGGAGTTGACCGCCCTCGTCGATTGGCCTGGACCAACATGGCGCCTGGCCTCCTTCCCCACAACGTGAACCATGTCAGCCGTTCTGGCAACAAGCACTTTAACTGACCATTCGAGACCATCGGGAGATTCAACCATGTCCATGACCCGTCGCACGATCCTGCGGAGCACGCCCGTCGCCGCCGCACTGGCGGCACTCCTCCACCCTGGCCGCGGCCGCGCTTCCCAGGCGACTCCCGTGGCCGGTCAACCGGATGCGCGGGCGCTGCTCGATGCGCTCCTCGACGCGCCGTTGACCACCACGCTCTTCCCGTCGGACACCCCCGCGATCACCGTAGTGGAGTGGGTCGACGAGGGCGACTCGGACCTCGTCGGCGCGGTCGGCGGCGTGCTCTTGCAGACCGGTGAGGACAACAACGGCAACTTCATCGGGCCGGGCGTCTACATCGTGCACCCGAACCCGGAGGCGGCGCGGTCGGCGTTCGACGCCCAGCTTGCGGACAACCATGAAGACGAGACGTTATCGATCCTCGACTACCCAGGCGCGATCTCACGCGATCCGGGCGATCCTGGACCTCCCAGCGCCGATTCCGCGGAACCGTCCTCGTCGCGGATCGCCATCGTCGTGGGGCCGGTCATCGTGAGTGCGTTGAGTGAAGGCGGCGGGCGCGCCGCCAACGACCTTCGCGCGCTCGCCAACCTGGCCGGGATGCTGGATCACCTGCGCCTGGTCCAGGGCGCAACCGAAGCCACCCCCGTTGCCGGATGATGGCTCGCCCGGCGTCGCGCCGATCGCGTCGAACCGGAAACACAGAAAAGAGGCCGGCACCTTGCGGCGCCGGCCTCTTCTTTGTTATCCCGCGTACGGGACCATCCAGACCTAGGCGGCCGGGGTAGCGGCCGGGGCCGGGGTGTTGTTGACGAGGTAGACCTCAAGATCGAGATCATCGTCATCGTCGTCGTTGTCGATGATCGCGACGCCGCTGTACGGGGACTCGCCCTGCGAGCGGAGACCGAAGAAGAGGTCGTTGCCTTCTTCGAAGGTGTAGGCGCCGATCGGACTGCAGGCGACGATGTTCTCGCCTTCGGCATCGAAGACGGCCAGGATGTGATCGGCGGCGAAGAGGTCATCGACCGTCAGGGTGAGGTCGACGCCGTCGTCCGGTGTGCCGTGAATAACCTGCGAGCCAGGGGCACCGGCGCGCTCACCTTCCATGGGGGCATCAGTTGGCAGGCGCACGAGATTGTCGAGCGCGAGTACTTCGTCCCCTGGCATCTCGCAGGTGCCGGCGTGGATTGCCACCGGGAACTCCAGGTTTTCGTGGACCGCGAGAGCCGCGTGCGCGCCAAAGACCATCGAACCGGCCACCGCCACAGCGCCAGCTCGAACGGCAAATGCTTGTCGACTCATTCCAAATACCATAGGGCATCCTCCTGGATGGTGCTCGTTGACTGAACTCGTCGTCCAGCCCCCAGATCGCCACGCCGGTCACCCGCCGGTCATGGTTGGCTCATGTCGTCGAACCGTGCAGACCTGATACTTCCCTTACGCCTGGTCGTCCTGATCGGATCACAGGATGACCCTCGTGATACTCACGAAAGAGTCACCTCCAACGATTGCGGGAGGCAGAACGGGTGGGCCAGGAGCCCACCCATTCTGGTTGATCCACGTGACCGAACACGCCGGTCGGCGGGTGTTACGGAATGCTATTCGTGGATTCGCATGAGCCGTCCGTGCTGTCGGTGCCAGAGCCACCATTGCAGCTGTCGACGCCAGGCATGCCAATCAAGAGGTCAGAGCCCGAACCGCCGGAAAGTCGGTCGTCGCCGGTAACGCCACGGAGTTCGTCGTTGCCAGACCCACCGTCTAGCACGTCGTTGCCCTCGTCGCCATACAGCTCATCGTTACCGGAGCCGCCAACGATCGTGTCATTGCCCGCATTTCCATCCGGATCGCCCACAACATTATCATCACGATCACCGATGAGGATGTCATCACCGGAACCGCCGTCGATGAAGTCATTGCCACCGCGAGCACAAACTACGTCATCTCCGCTGCCGGCGTCGATGTTGTCGTCCCCTTCGGAGCCAATGATCACGTCGTCGCCTGATGTGCCTTCGATGTTGCCCGATTGCCCGGTGATCACGTTGTAGTCGCCGGAAGCGATCGCAGCCCGGCAATCATTTTCGTGGTCGGCGAGCACTGTGCCAGCCGAAAACGACATTCCAAGGATGACCGCCGCCAAAACAATAATCGGCCGAAGCTTCATGATT
>JACCYX010000482.1 GCA_013696265.1 Chloroflexia bacterium | reverse complement strand
GGATTGACCCTGCCGAACCGTGGCGTCCTGTTCGATGCCACCACGCCGCGCGAACTGGTTGAACTTGCCGAGATTGCGGATCGATCGGGGGGATTCGACAGCGTGTGGGTGGGAGACAGCCTGCTGGCGAAGCCGCGGCTGGAAGCGATTACCCTGCTGGCCGCGATCGCGGCGCGAACGAAAACCGTCAAACTGGGGCCGGCCTGCCTCGCCAGCTTTCCGCTGCGCGATCCCATCCAGCTTGCCGACCAGTGGGCCAGTCTCGACCAGCTCGCCGGGGGCCGGACGATCCTCGTCGCCTGCAATGGCAATGTCGACCAGGCTGGTGTCCATGTCGAAAGCGACACCTACAAGGTCACCAGCCGCGACCGCGTGGAACGGGTGACGGAAGGCCTCCAGATCCTCCGCAAGTTATGGACCGAAGACGAGGTGTCGTTCGAGGGCAAGCACCATGCCTTTTCCGGCGTGACGATCGAACCCAAGCCGTTCCACACGGGCGGGCCACCGCTCTGGCTCGCCGTCCACGCTCCACGTGACAACGAAAAGGCGGTTATGAACTCGCACCGCCGGATCCTGAAATACACTGACGGCTGGCAGACGTCGAAATGGAACCCGGACGATCTTGGCTGGCGCATTACGGACCTCCGCGAGCGGGCCGCCGAGGCGGGCCGCGATCCCGCCTCGATCGCGACGCACCTCTACCACAACGTCAACCTGACCGACGACCTGGAGACGGCAACCGCCGAATCGAAGAAGTTCCTGGATCTCTACTACACGACCGACTATTCGCGGGAACACGTTCGCGGCTGGGTGGCCCAGGGGACGGCTAACGACGTGATCGAGCGGTTGAAAATCTACGAGGGCCTTGGTTTCGACGGCGTGACCCTGCGCATCACCTCGTGGAACCAGCGCCAGCAGTTGGCGCGGCTCATCGACGAGGTGCTTCCCGCGTTCCAATAGCACGGCGTGGACAGCCAGGGCGTGCTGGGTCTGGGCGGAGTGAGTAGTCACGGAAGGGAACCGGATCGCCCGGTTCGGCGTCAGTTAAGCGAATCCCCAACACGGGATGATCCTGACACGGGTTGCATGCCTTCGCACGGGAGTGGACGCGAGCCAACGGGCCGCACCAGGTTGCCGTGCGCCGAAACGCGCGGCCCGCGGCTATTGGCCACTCCGTCGAGGCCCACATCGCCCGCCGCCGGAGATCGCACCGTCGAGGGACGCTCCATGCCACACTCAGTCCTTTCCCCGTCACCCGTTCGCCATCGCTCACGTCGCGCGGCCGCCGCCATCCGCCTGTTCGCCATCCTGCTGTTCGCGGCCATGCTCCAACCGCTGGCTGGTTCGCCCGCCGCCGCGCAGGAGTCCCCAGCGGGCTTGCCGGAGCAGGTGCTCCAGGCATCGGTGCGGATCATCACCTATATCGAAGTCACGCCGGACGACGAGGACGAGGATCCCTTCCCCTGCATGCTGGATGGGGAAACCGTGCTCGAGGCCAGCCAGGGCAGCGGCACCATCATCTCCGAAGATGGCTACATCCTCACCAACCACCACATCGTGGCCGTTGACCCAATGCCACGCGAAGTGCGCGCCTACTGCGAGGACCAGGCGCCGGGGGGGCGTGGTGAGGCCGAATTCGCGAGGATCGCCTGGGTGCCGGACGCCAGGGGCAACCCGGCCGAGCCCTACCGCGCCGAGGTCGTGCGGGATTCTTCGCCGGCGGAAGAGCTCGCCGTGATGAAGATCACCGAACACGCCGACGGCTCGCCCCTGGATATCGAGAGTGACCCGTTTCCGTTCGTCCAGTTCGGCGATTCGGATGCCTTGCGCGAGCCGGAACACGTCATCCTCGTCGGCTACCCGGCCAACGCCGGCACCAGCCGCCGTGTCAGCGAAGGCATCTTCAGCGGTTGGGGCGACAACGGTTACGGCGTGCCCTGGATCTACACCGACGCCACCATTTCCGGCGGCAACAGCGGCGGCACCGCCGTCAACGGCCAGGGGCTCTTCATCGGCATCCCGACCATCGCCACGATCTCCGATTGCCGGCCCGGCGACACCAACAACGATGGCCTGGAGGATGAGAACGACCAGGGCTGCATCGGCATCGGCGGCAACTACGGCATCCTTATTCCCAGCAACATCGCCCGCGTCTTCGCCGAAGAGACGATCGGCGAAGAACTGCCGGTGGTCGAGCCGTTCACGCCGGTCGACCCGAACGAGCCGACGCCGACCCAGAAGAGCCCCGATCCCGCCAACGCCGATGGTCCCCCATTCGGGGAGATCTCCTTCAACGCCTACGATGCCGCCGGCGTCGAGCGGGCCGGCTTCGACAACATCAACAAGCTCGAAGGCTGCTTCGAGAATCTCACCGCCCAGGATGGTCAAGCGGCCACCGCCACCTGGTACGTCGACGACGAGGTGTACCTCGTCGTCGAATTCGTGTGGGACGATGCCTGGAATCCGGAAGCCTGCGCCGAGGTTCATATGGAACTGGCTTCGGGCGAACGCTTCCTCGATCCGGGCGTCTACCGGGTCGAGGTAGAAACCAACGGCCAACCCGTGGTCAGCGACGACGTGACCGTCACGCGCTCGACCTTCGTGGCGGAGGTCAGCTTCCGCGGCCGCACCGCCGATGGGGAGAGCGTCACGGCGGACGGCAACGCCTTCACCGGCGAGCTGGTAACGCTCACCGCCGACATCACGTTCACCGGCATGAGCGAAGGCGGCATCTGGCAGGCGGAATGGTATCGGGATGGCGAGTTGGCGTTCGCCTCCAACCCAGACGTGTGGGGCGGCGACGCGGAAGGCACGGAAACCGTGCGGCTCCGCAATCCAGACCGCGGCCCGCTCGACGCCGGCGCCTACGAGCTGGTCATCACCGTCGATGGCGTCGAGAGCGACCGGGTGACGTTCGTCATCGAGGACTAAACGGCGATTCCAGACATCGTGAACCGGGGGAGCGACGGCGGTGTCGCTCCCCGTTTCAATTGCAAGCGGCCGCAGGGCAATTGCATTCTCGGACTGTCCCACGTTTCACCGAGTTCGGCGAGACCGGCCATTGGACTCTCCGCACACAAATATGCCGATGACTCCATGTCCAGCGTGGGAAATCGACATCAATTGA
>JACCYX010000476.1 GCA_013696265.1 Chloroflexia bacterium | reverse complement strand
CGGCAAGCCCGAGGGCGGAAAGCTGGATGATGTGGCGTCGCGACAACTCGTATCGACTGTTCATCACGTGACCTGTCTTTCATGGCAGCCGCCTGCGCGGTCGATCTTTGTGGGAGTGCGATGATGCACCTCGCCTGTCCTGCCTAAATCGGTGGTATCGTCGAACCTTCGACGTACCATGCCTCCATGGCCCCTGTAGTCGTGAGCGATCCTGGTGAAATCACGAGCTGGACTCCGGTGGAACGTCCTTGAACGAGCGGATAGTGGTGGTGATGGCCGTCTCGACCGGGAGGCGCTCCATCGAACTGGCGCCGACGAATCCGACGGCATCGCAGCGAGCCATCACGTAGGCCGCGTCGTCCGGCAACGCGATCGGTCCGCCGTGGCAGAGGAGGATCGCGTCCGGGTCAACGTTCCAGGCTGCCTCGCCGATTGCCTGCACGCGATCGGGTGCTTCTTCAAGAGTCAGCGCATCTTCGGCCTCCAATCCAATCGAACCGCCAACGGTGAGTCCCATGTGCGCGATGACGCAATCGGCGCCGGCCTCCGCCATGACCTGGGACTGGTCGGGATCGAACACATAGACGGCGGTAAAGAACCCCATGTCGTGCGCCTGCCGGATCATGTCGACTTCTTTTCCGAACCCCATGTTGGTGCGTTCGAGTTCGGTCCGGAACCGGCCATCAATCAGGCCCACGGTCGGAAAGTTGTTGATCCCGGAAAAGCCCAGGGCATCGAGTTCGCGCAGGAGATAGGGCATCTGCCGCAACGGGTCCGTACCCATCACGCCGGCGATCACCGGGGTGTCCCGGACTACCGGTAGAACTTCGCGTTCCCCCATCTCCTTGACGATGGCGTTGGCGTCGCCGTACGCCAGCAATCCAGCGAGACTTCCATGACCGGCCATCCGGAACCGGCCCGAGTTGTAGATGATGATCAGGTCGGCGCCGCCCGCCTCCGCGAATTTCGCGGAGATACCGGTTCCGGCCCCTGCCCCGACTATGGACTTGCCGCGAGCAATTTCGGCCCGGAGCCGCTCCAACACCCGCAATCTCGAATACCGCATCGGACATGTACTCCCAGTTCTCGCCGGAGCCGGCTGGCTCAGGCGGCGGTGCGCGATCCGAGCATTTCCATCAGCACGCTCGTCGCTTTCGCGACGAAGACGGAATCGTTGATGTTCGCGTCGACATCGATCACCTCGATGTGGGGCTTCGCGTGGCGCCGGATGGCGTCGAACAGGGCAGTGTCCGCCTCCGGCCACCAGAACTCGCCGCCTACGCTGTCGAGCTGGCTGACGCCCTTGAGCGGCAACAGGATGGCGACCGGACCCCGGCTCGCGTTCGCTTTCTCGGCGATGATCCGCCCCAGTTCCGCGTTGTCCTCCGGAGTCGTGCGCATCAGGGTTACGTTCGGATTCCAGTTGTAGAATTTGCGGCCGCTATATCGCTCAGGAACCGTCTCGGGTGCGCCGAAGTTCACCATGTCGAGACACCCAGGCGCGATCACCTGGGGAGTGTTGGTGGCGGCCGCGGCTTCGAGGCGATGCGGTCCGGCATCGACGACGCCTCCGCAAAGTTGGTCGGCCCACTCGGTCGTGGTCACGTCGAAGACCCTCTGGAAGAAGCCATCTGAAATGAGGCTCTCCATCGTCTGCCCGCCAGCGCCCGTGGCGTGGAAGACGAGCACCTCGTAGCCGGCGTTGTCGAAGATTTCACGTGCCGCATCGACGCAGGTGGTGGTATTGCCGAACATCGATGCCGCCAGCATTGGCCGCTCGACGAACTCAGGGCGGTCCACAGTAACCATGCCGGCGATTGCGCCCGCCGCATTGGCGAGGATGGCGCCCGACAAGCGATTGATTCCCGCGATGTCGACCACCGAGTACATCATCGCGATGTCCTTGGAGCCGACGTAGGGCCGCGTGTGGCCAGAGGCGACTGTCGAGACGATCAGTTTGGGGACGCCCACGGGTAGGGCGCGCATGGCGCTGCTGGCGATCGCCGTGCCGGCCGTACCGCCCAGGCCGATGATGCCGTCGAACCGCCCATCGGCGTGAAGCCGGCTCGCCACAACCGCGGCGCCGGAGGTCATCACGGCCATCGCGCGGCCCTTGTCTTCCGTGCTGACGAGATCGTCGAGATCGCCGCCACCGGCGCTCGCCACCTCCGCCCGGCCGACCTCGGCCGGCATGGCGGGGGCTCCGAGCACGCCCACGTCGATCAGGAGCGTTCGCACGCCCCGTGACTCGATCACGTTCTTGATGACTTGCGCCTCATCGCCTTTCGTATCAAGGGCGGCGACGATGGCGACCGTCCGGGTCATTCCGTGCTCCTTTGCGTCACTCGAATCGTCGAAACTACTCCTGGCCAATGTCGCGCTCGTCCATGAACACCGCCTGCCGGTCGCGCGTCGGGTAGGAAACGACCATCCGCGCGGTGACATCGGAGGTGTTGACCGCGTTGTGCGGCACGCCCCTGGGAATGTGGATCGACATCCCCGGCGTCAGGTGAAAGACCTCATCGCCGAGACTGTGGTCGAGTTCCCCCTCCAGGAGGTAGAGAACCTCATCACTGTTGGGATGAAGGTGAGCGGGATTGTTCGATCCCGCGTTGATTTGCACGAAGCCAAACGTCTGTTCGGCGTCCGCCAACAGCTCTCCGCTGCAGAGCCACTGGATCGACCCCCACTTGAACTCATTCGCCTCGTTCGAATCGACCGATGCCACCCGATCGATCTGTTGTTCACCAGCGGCGCGTGCGGTCAATGGACTCTCCTTCTACTCTGGACTGAACGTTCCGGGTTAGCTGACCACGGCGGCGGCCGACGCGATGTACTCGCGCATCGTCGCCGCGTACTGCGCCATGATGACTTCGGGCTCGTCGTACACCCCAATCGGCCGCCACATCCGCTCGGCGTCACCCGCAAGGTAGCCGTCGTAGCCACGGGCATGCAGCAGCGCGACCGCTTCCCGGTTCGGCACTTCGCCTTCACCCAAGGGAACAGGTTTCCAGCCCTTGAACGACTCCTGATATTGGCCGGGATGGCGTGAGTTGTCCTTGAGGTGGACGTGGGCGGTGCGGGCCCCGATTAATGCGTCCGTTTCCGCGACATCCTCGCCGCGGCGATGCGGATGGAAGACATCCCACAACACGCCGAGAGCCGGATCTTCGACCCGCGACAGCAGCGGATGGACATCGATGCCCCGGGGAAGACCGTCGTGGGTTTCGACCATGAGCGTGACGCCGAGTTCGCCGGCCCTCTTGGCCAGAGGCGCGGCGGTTTCCGCCATGATGTCGAACGCCTCGTCCAAAGACAGGTCGGGAGGCGGCGTTTCGCCGAAGAACTTGACGAGCGGGACCTCCAGACCTGAGGCGAGTTCGAGAGCCTTTTCGATCACCGCGGCGCGAGCGCGCTGTTCGTCATCGTTGCGGTAGGCGAGGAACGTCCAGCTGTGGGCGGCCGCAATCGTCACGCCGGCCAGATCGCGACGAACATCGTCGAGCCGCTGTTCCAGGCGGTCTGGCGAGAACTTCTGGCCGTCGACGCCGTAGAGTTCCACGGCATCGTACCCATGCCGCCGCACCGCTTCCGCGATCTGGGGCAAGGTGTATTCGTGACAGACAATGGTCGTGAGTGCGATCTTCATGTGGTCCGGCCCTTTCCGAGTGGCTCAGGGTTCGCCCTGGCTAAGCGGCGTCGATGTATTCGCGCATGGCCTTCGCATATTGCGCCATGATCACCTCGGGCGCGTCGTAGGTCCCCGGCGGTTCCCACATCCGCTCGGCGTCGACGGAGAGGTAGCCGTCGTACCCGCGAGCGTGTAGGAGCGCAACCGCCTCCTTGTTGGGAACCTCCCCTTCGCTTGGAGCAACCGGATTCCAGCCCTTGAACCGGTCGAGGTACTTTCCGGGAACGCGTTCGTTGTCCTTGATATGGACGTGGACGGTCCTGGCCCCGATCAACTCATCGGTCACGTTGACGTCTTCGCCACAACGATGCGGGTGAAATGTGTCCCAGACCGCTCCAAGCGCCGGGTCATCGACGCGGGAGAGCAGATAGTGGACATCGAGACCGCGCGGCAGGCCGTCATGGGTTTCGACCATGAGGGTGACGCCAAGCTCGTTGGCACGCTTGACCAGCGGCGTGACCGTCTCGGCCATGGCGTCGAAGGCGTCGTCCAGGGAGAGATCGTCGGGTGGAAAGGCGCCGAAGAATTTCACCAGGGGAATTTCCAGCTTCGCCGCCAACTCCATCGCCTTGCCGATCATCTTTGCCCGCGCGCCCTGCCCCTCGACCGGCGTGCTCATCCACTGCGACTTGAGCTTCGTCTTTGAGTTAGCCGATTGCTCATCGTCGTTTCGGTAATCCAGGTACGTCCAGCTATGAATGGCCGGAACCGCGATTCCAGCCATGTCACGCCGGACATCGTCGAGGCGGGATTCCAGCAGATCGGGAGTGAGCTTCTCGCCCTCGATGCCATAGAGTTCGACCCCATCGTAGCCATGACGACGAGCGGATTCAGCGATCCGCGGAAGCGTGTATTCGTGGCAGACGATGGTTGAAAAGGCGATCTTCATGGCACTTCCCTTGCGTTTGGACAGTTGGCCCGGCTGGAACGATCGCCGGAATGGTCCGCGACGACATCCAGATTTCACATGCGACCAGATTTGCGACAAACACCTCCTACTGCAATGTGAATTGCATGTCAAAGTCATGGATTTGCCCCAACGGTTCCGGTTAAACGGACACCATGGCGACGGTTCGAAGGCAAATTGGAAGACAGGTCAGGTGGCGGAACGGATGGCCCCTATGCCGGAATCCGGCAATGCGTGCCGACGCGGGATACGGAGCGACATTGCTCGCCGTTTATCGTTCCTCCCCAGCCGATTCGGATGCGTTGAGCCCCTTCAATTGCGTGCACAACGAATCGAAAACGCCCTTGATGTGCTGCTCCATGAGCCGAGCCGCCTCGTCCGCGTCGCGCGCCTCCAGGGCCGCGAGGATGAGTGGCCGCTCATGAGCTGTCCGTTGAACCACGTCTGGATCGCGATTGGCGAGCACGCGCGCGATCTGGATTTGCGCCGAGAGCTGATCGAGCGATTCGACGAGCGTGGCGTTGCCGCTGTAGTGCGCGATCGTGCTGTGGAATCGCCGGTCAGCCAATGCGTAGCGGCTCATGTCACCGCTTTCGAGCGCCTCATGGACATCGTTCAGGATTTCCTCGAGCACCCTGAAACCGTCATCGGTAAGCCGGGCGACCGCGAGCCGGGCCGCGAGCCCTTCCAGGGCACCGCGAACTTCGAAGAGATCCTGAACCTGCTTGTAGGTGAATTGCCGCACGAAATTACCCTGGAATGGCCGGTGTTCGACCAGTCCCTCCTGAACCAGGCCGCGGATCGCCTCACGGAGTGGAGTTCGGCTGACCCCGAGTTGGCGGGCGAGCGCGTTCTCGTCCAGGCGATCGCCCATGCAGATCGCTCCGCACAGAACGAATTCGCGCAGTTGACGATGAATGCGCTGGTTGAGTGGTATCTGTTCAATCGTTCCCAACGTCGAAAACAATGGTGGTCCCGTTCACTCATTGCCGGAGTCCGGCGCTTGGAATCTTCGCTTCGGGTTATCTGATACGCAATATACAATCCTCAATCT
>JACCYX010000464.1 GCA_013696265.1 Chloroflexia bacterium | reverse complement strand
CCTCTGGCCACGGCTGGGGCAACTGCTCCAGTTCGAGGAGGTGGCGATCGACGGCTACCTCGGCGAGCAGGCGCGGGCCTACGCCCAGTGGCTCGGGCCGGACCGCCTGGAGGTGGCGATCGACGGCTACCTGAGTCCGGCCGATGCCGCCGCCCTCGATGAAGACCTCGATGCCATCGTGGCCGCCGAGGTGCCGGGCTTCGAAGGCGCCCTGGAGGAATCGTTTGCCTTCCGGATCGCGCACGTCGCCGTCCTCGACATGAACGGCATGGCGGTGGCTTCGGACGACCTGGAGTGGATCGCGCCGGGCGACCCGATCTCCGAGTTCCGCATCCGCTCGACTCGCCAGGTCGCGGCCCGCGCCGTGACCCTCGACGGCGCCCTGGACCCGACCTGGGGCACGCTCTACTCACTCGAAGTCGCGATGGAACGCACCTCGGCGGCCTACCCCCTGGTCGCCAGCGACGGGCGGACGGTGGGCGTGCTGGTGCTGGAAGGCAACCCGATCCGGGAGGTGATTGGCGGCGAGTCGCGGATCGAGCTGCTGCGCTATTTCTTCCGGCAGTTCCGCGCGGTCATCTGGTACATCACCGTGCCCGCGATCGTGGTGGCGATCCCGTTCGGGGTCTGGCGAGCGCGTTCGATCTCGCGGCGGCTCGAACGGATGGCCGCCGCCGCCGACGCGATGGCCGAAGGCGAGCTGGATACCCGGATTTCGATCCGGCACCGGGACGAGATCGGCCGCCTCGCCGAGCGCTTCAACGAAATGGCGGCCACGATCGAATTCAACGAGCGGACGCGGCGGGCCTTCATCTCGAACGTCTCGCACGAACTGCGGACCCCGCTCTCGATCATCCGGGCCACGGTCGAGCGCCAGCTGGGCCAGACCGGGACGCTCAACCCGGCGCAGATCGCCTCCCTGGGCGTGATCGAGCGGGAATCCGACATGCTCGACCGTATGATCACCGACCTCTTCACGCTGACGCGGATCGGGGAGCAAAGCCTGCGGCTCGAACGGAAGTCGTTCGACCTGGCCGACCTGGCGGGCGAGGCGGTGGCGGGCATCCGGGACCTCGCCTGGTCGCAATCGCGGGTCAGCGTCGAATCCCTGGTCTCGCCCGACGTGCCGCACGTCCTCGCCGACCACTTGCGGATCCGACAGGTGCTCAGCAACCTGCTCTACAATGCCTTGCGGCACACACCGGAAGGCGGCCTGATCGTGGTCCAGGCCAAACCGGCGGGGTCGATGGTGGAAGTGTCGGTCAGCGACACCGGGCGGGGGATACCCACCGGTGAGATCGACCATGTTTTCGAACGCTACTACCAGGCCGAGCGTGGGGTTCGTCATGACGACGGCAGCGGCCTCGGACTGAGCATCGTCAAGCAACTCGTCACCGCCCACGGCGGCGAGATCGTTGTCGAGAGCCGCGAGGGGGAAGGCACCACCTTCCGCTTCACCCTTCCCCAGGCGCCGTAGAGGTCCGGAAAGGACTGCCGTCCGTAACGCCTGATACACATTGACCGGGAATTGGGACGCACCGCCGATCTCGTAGGGGCGGTACCGCCATCGACCGCGAACGACACCTTACCGATCCGGATCTTGTCGATGGTGTGTCCGCCCGGATGGTGGCGACTCCGATCCAGGAATTCGCGACACACCGGGTGGACACCCTGGACGTCGTAGCGGAAATTTGCTATGCGATCGGGGTCCGCCCCTACGATTTCCCGCGATATGCATCACCCGTCTCCTGCCGACCGAACTAACCGGCACGAGACGGGTGTAAGGCCGTGCCGCGGCAAACGCACACTGCCATTGCCGGACCGGTTGCCGCTATCGACGGCGCGGTATCCACATGCAGAAGGCCGAACCCAGGCCAAAGAGCGGCAGGCCCACCGCCAGCGCATCGAACCCACCCATGGCCAGCAGGACACCGCCGATGCCCGCGCCCGCCGCGGCGCCGAGGTTGTACAGGGACCCGTTGAGCACCATCGTGGTACCGGCGCCGGCGGGAGTCTCGCTCGTGAGCAGCGCGGCCAGGCCGACCCAGCCCACGGCGCCGGCAAAGGCGGCCACCGCCAGCAGGCCAATCGTGATCCTGATCTCGACGATGGCGGAGAACGCGACCAGCATCAGCAGCCCCATGATCGCATTGCTGATCGCCACCAGCGGACGCGCCGGGATGCGTGCGAACGGCCCCGCGGCAACGAGGCTCCCCGCAAGATAGCCCGATCCCGC
>JACCYX010000483.1 GCA_013696265.1 Chloroflexia bacterium | reverse complement strand
TCCGCGAAGCGCCTATGCGGGGGAAGTCGAGGCGGTCGAGGAATTGTTTGCCAATGTGGTGCTGCCGCCCTCGGCTTCAAGTGGTTCGAGCAGCACCGGTGTTGACGTGCCTTCCACACCAGCGGCGTCGGGAGAAAGGGATTGCGATGCGCTCGCCACATTCCGGTCCGAGTCGGTCGCCCGGTTCGACCAGGCGCAGGCGGCCCATGGCCAGGTCGCGGCATCGATGAGCTCCGTAGAGTGGAATCTCGCCGCCGGTACCGTCCGGTCATTAGCAGTTACGCAGCGTTCCGCTGACGTGCCGGCCGGGGCGGAGGCCGCCCAGGATTCCATGGTGAGCCTGCTCGAGGCGATGGCGACTGACCTGGAAGCGACGGCTGGCTCGCGCCAAGCGTTGGAGGCTGGACGGTACCTCGACGCGGTTCCTCCATCCACCACGAACATCTATGCGCTGATCGACCAGGCGTTCAGCGATCTCCATGCGTTGCCGGAGACGTGTTCTGCCTCGGGCTCGTCGGGCAGTGCCGCCAGTGCGGGCTCCGGCAGTGGTTCTACCGCCGGGTTGGGCCTCTCGACATATGCGTGTCCGCCCGACCAGGCAACGATCGACGGGCTCCGCGAACAGGCGGCGACTTACCGCTCGTTGGCGAGCGGGCTTCCAATCGGATCGAGCAAAGGCAGCCTTCAGTCCCAGGCAGCGTACGCCGACCAACTGGCCGACGAAATGATCGCCACCTGCGCCGGATCGTGACCGAGGCCTGATGCGGAATCCGGGGAGACAGGAGGTCAACCGGATTCCGTACGGGCGGACCTGAATCGACCACGAAAGACACCTGGCCAATCCCGATGCGGTCGATTCTGTAGTCCGCCCGTGACAGGCGGCCGGAAAGCCGCCGTAGCTACCGCAGGGCGGGGCATCCGGGCGGACACAGGATCGACCAAGATCCGCGCTGCCCACACGTTCTTCGCGGTCGATCCAGGTCCGCCCCTACAGCTCGTGGGGTAGGCGACTCTTAGCCTACCCCAAAATGAATCACACCCATCCCTCTCTTCCCCGCCCGCCTGTTTCCCGCTATCCTCACGGCACTGATCGCCGAACCTGTTTCGACATAGCCGTTAGGATGCCCCATGACCACTCGTCCCGCCCTCTCCGATGACACGCTCGCCTTCCTGCGCGGGATCGACAGCCCGACGATCGCCAACGCCGTCGAAACCTTCAACCTCCGTGACCGCTGCGACGGCTTTGTCGGGGGCGCCGTCGAATGCCAGTTTCCCGAGCTGGGGGTGATGGTCGGGCGGGCGGTGACCGTCACGATGTCGTCGGCGCCCGGCGCGCCCGCCAGTCGCGACGGCTACTGGCGGATGTGGGACGCCCTCGACGCGGCCGATGCCCCGGCGGTGCTCGCGATCCAGGACGTAAGCGGGGCGCCGCACCGCTGCGCCTACGCCGGGGAAATGATGGCGACCCTCGCCAAGAGGATCGGCGCGGTGGGGATGGTGACCGATGGCGCGCTGCGCGATGTCGATGAGGTCCGCGCGATCGGCTTCCACTACTTCATGAAATATCCCGTCGTCTCCCACGGGAACTTCGAGATCGTCTCGGTTGGCGAACCGATCGAACTCGATGGCCAGCGGATCGAGGATGGCGACCTGCTCCACGGCGACCGCAACGGGATCGTCGTCATTCCCGACGGCGCAATCGATGGGATGGCGGCGGCGGTCGCCGGGATTCGCGAGAAGGAACAGGCGCAGCTTGCCTACATGCGCGGCGACGATTTCTCGCTGGCCGCGCTCAAGCAACGCAGCGGGTATTAGCGCGCGCGAAGAGGCCATGTGCTCCAGGCGCTTTGCTACACTCGTGGACGCTTCTATCCTCCCAACGTGGATGGAGCACACCGTTGCGGCCAGCGATACAGGAGTCCCGCATGACAAGGAATGATCCGGAACATGACCAGCCAGGAGGAACGGGACCGTCGGACGTCGAGTCAGTGGACGCGTCTGAATCACGATTCGGGACCGACGTAGACGCGCGGATCGAGTCAATCCCGTTGGTGGAGGAATTGCTCGAAGCACGTGTGGTCTCGAAGCAAATCGGCAGCGTACTCATTCACAAGCACGTTGAGTCGCAAACCGTCAGCAGCGACATCGAACTCCATCGCGAAGACGTCATCATCGAACAGGTCGTGAAGGACGAGTTCGTCGACGAGAAGCGAGAGCCTTGGTATGAGGACGACACGCTGGTCATTCCGCTGTACGAAGAAGTGCTGGTGACCGAGCGAAAAATCATGTTGACGAAGCTGGTGCGGGTCCAGCGGACGGACCGGATCGAGCACACGACGGTCGAAGGTGAGGTTCGACGCGAGGTGCTTGACATCGAGCCGCGGCCAACCGAAGAATAGGGTTCCTCAAGGCAGGCGTTTCGCAATGTGGACAACCGAAAAACCGGGCTTCCTTGCTGAAAGGAAGTCCGGTTCTGCATTGGTACCCGTTGGTTCGCCGGAAACGGCCAGCCGTCAACCACCGCCGCCGGCGACGGTTCGCAGTTCTTCGATCCGGTTGTCGTAATCGAGTTCATAAACGGCCCGGACGTCGAACGACATCAGGTCCATGTACGGCGAGAGGAATCGGGTCACCTCGCGAGGATCGTCATAATCCACGATCAGGAAGCCCGCCCCGCCGCCAGCCAGGTTGTACCAGCCGATGATATTGTCCGGATTGTTCTCGCCCGCGTCGTGCTGTTCCACGAGGCGCTTGGCGACCGCCTCGCGGCTCACGTGAGGGAACCAGGTGAATGAACAGTAGTACCGCATGACTCAATGCCCTCCAGTTGGTTACGCATGTACGCACGTTTCGATCAGTATAGTTGCCAGATCGCCTGGCTGACGGGGGGATGGTGCCCGATCGCGTCACAACGGAGCGGTGAGAGTCGCCCATCAAGGTCCGCCGCTCCGTTTGCGGGTTTTTCCACCATCAGGATTGAACTCAGCGAATGATCTTTCTCATCGCCATCGCGGCGATTCCACCGAGCGCGGCCCGGGCGATCGGGTTCTGGAGCATGTCGCCCAAGCCGCCTCCGCCTTGCCGCTGGCGATTGCGATCATTGTCGTCACCGCCGAGGACGCCGCTGAGCATACCGCCCATGCCGCCGCTGTTGCCGCCGCCAACCAGGCCGCCCAATCCACCACCGCCGAGGCCGCCAAGGAGACCGGCCAGTCCATCCGGTTGCTGTGATTGCACCCGCGACGTCATTTGGGCGAGGCCACGCGGATCGTGGCTGACCTGGTCGAACTGAACGTTCGACCGCTCGTTGAGGAACCGGGCCATGGCCTCGCGTTCGTCCGGGGACATGCGCGCGTAGGCTTCCGCCGCCGAGTCCTCGAGTTCCTGGGGCGAGAGCCGGCTGGCAACCGCCTGGTAGTTGTTCAGCGCCTCCTCATCCGTGATGTTTTCGTGAGGCGGGCCATCGTCGTATCGGTTGATGAAATCCTGGGCCCGGCCGCGGGATTGGGTGACGTCGTCCTTGTCGCCGAACAGGCCGCTGAGGAGCGAATCCATGGCTTTGACCTCCTGAAGGTTGATGCTGGGGATCCGGCGAGACTCAGCCAGATCCCCGCGACACGCCTACCGGCGAGGCGTAGTGTCGTCGTCATTCACGATCGCGCCGGTGTCATCCGTCACGCGCACGTCTTCCCGGCGAACTGTGCCGCTGACTCGCTCGGTCTCGGTCGTGGCGTCCTTGCTGACCTCGACCTCTTCACGGACCCGCGCCCGCTTGTCGACCACCACTTCTTCACCGTAGACCGGCACCTCGATCGTGCCTTCCTCGAAGGAGGCATCCGCTGCGTTCACGTCGCGGTCTACGACCCGGCGGGTGACGTGAACCTGCTCTTCGGTGACCGGCACATCCAGCGTCCGCTCCTCTGAGGTGCCGACCTTGTCAATCTGGACCTGTCCGCGCTCGACTCCTCGAGTCCGGGCGGTCAGTTCCTCTTCGGTCAGGGCGACGTTGATCGTATCGGATTGTTCACGGTGCCCGGTGTCCGCGTCGTGGTCGAACGGCGCGTCGCCCCCGGTATTGGAGTACGTTCCCTGTGTGTCGTCG
>JACCYX010000402.1 GCA_013696265.1 Chloroflexia bacterium | reverse complement strand
CTTCCTACGCGAATCGAACAGCCGAATGTGTGCATCAGGAGTTGAAGAGAGGCGCCCCACCTCAACCGTAGACTGACCCACCAGCTCTCGGGACGCTAGGTCGCATGTGGAACGGAATCAAGACAGGGAGTACGCATGAACGAGCGAATCACTCGACGCACCGTCCTCAAACGACTGGCCGTACTCAGCAGCACTGCCGGACTGGCCTCTGCGGGCGTTCAATCTGCCGCCGCTGGAGTGCCCCAGACCACGGGCCTGCATGCGCCTTCCGCAATTCCTGCTTCCGTGCAGGAGGGTGGAACGATGCGTTACCTCTATAACGCAACACCGGGACCCAATGAACTCGTCTACAACAACATGATCGAAATGTTCGAGGAGCAGAACGCCGGCGTAACCGTGGAGCGGATCCGGGTGCCGGGCGAAATCGAGATTGTGCAACAGATGCTCGCCAGCTTGGCCGCCAACGACCCGCCGGAACTGTTCCTGAACCGGCAACGAACGGCGACGCCGTTTATCAGTCGTGACGCGCTCACCGACTTGGTGCCGCTCGCAACCGAAGACGCGGTCGATCTTGAGGACTTTTGGCCGAGTGCGATTGAGACGTACGGTCGCGAGGAAGCACTTTACGGTCTCCCGTTTGGCGCCAGTTCCAACGCATTCTACTTCAATATCGAAAAGTACAACGAAGCTGGCGTAACACTCCCCACCGATTTGGGAGAAGGCGTGCCATGGAACTGGGACACACTGCATGAACAGGTGCTCCAACTGACAAGTGGCGATGGACCTGGCAAGACGTTCGGTCTCGATGCCATCTTCGAACTCGATCATGTCGACATGTGGGTTTGGCAAAACGGCGGGGAACTGTGGGACCTGGAGACAGGCACCTGCACATTGAATCAACCTGAGGCAGTTGGAGCGATGCAGTGGCTCGTGGATCTGGTCCTTGAGCATGGTGCGATGGCGACTCCGGAACAAGTGAGTTCGTCGGGCGACCTCTTTGCCGCTGGCCGAGTCGGCATCAAAGCCGGTGGGCGGTACGTTCTTCAGCAGACGCTGGAGTCAGAGTTTGTTGCCAATGAGATGATCGGCATGATCGTGGCTCCCGAAGGTCCAGTGACCAACACGACCCGGGGCGATGACCTGGCCCATAGCATCCCGCTCAACTCACAGCGACCAGACCTGGGTTGGGAGTTTGCCAAGTTGTGGACATCTGATGAGGGGCAACAGCAAGTCATCACAACCCGAAGAAGCTACACGTCGCGACGCTCGTTCGCCGGTGGCCAGTTCATGACCGAGAACCTTCTTCCATGGGAAGACCAGGCCACCTACATCGAAGGGCTTGAGCGAACCGGTGTCTACCGAGCGCCCGACCGTGCCAATGAGGTGGAAGCGATCTTCGATCGTGAGATGAGCCTGGCCTTCATTGGCGAAAAGACTGTCCAGGAGGCGGCCGACGCCATGACACGCGACATCGAAGTCGTCCTTAATACACCACTGTAGCGCCCCAGCGGGGGCGTCAAAGAGCTAGGGAAGGCACGTGTTCAACGTCATGCCCCAGCGGAAAGCGGCGGGGGAGAGCCCCCGTCGCCCAAGCTTTCGACGAACTGAAACACGAACGGCGTACATGTTTTTGGCGCCGAACATCATCGGATTCCTCCTCTTCTCCATGCTGCCGGTCGGTGCCACGCTCGTCATATCGTTGTTGAATTGGGATCTGATTCGTGATCCCGAATTCGTCGGCCTCCAAAATTACACAACCCTCCTGACTGAAGATCCGCTCTTTCGCGAAGTGCTGTTCAACACAGCCTACTTCGTCGTTGGCGTCGTTCCGGCCAGCATTGTCATCAGTCTGCTCCTGGCCCTGGCAATGAACAATGGCTTGCGCGGGATCAGTCTATTCCGGGCGATCTTCTTCATCCCCGTCATAACGTCGTCAGTAGCGGTCGCCATGCTCTGGCGATGGCTCTACAACACCGACTACGGGCTGATCAATGTCGGGTTAAACGCTATGGGCCTACCATACATTCCCTGGCTTACCAGCACCGACTGGGCAATGCCGGCGGTCATCATCATGGCGGTGTGGAAGAGCCTGGGCTACAACATGGTGATCTATCTCGCCGGCCTTCAAGGCATCTCGCCGACACTGTATGAGGCGGCGGCCCTGGACGGGGCTGGAGGGTGGGCGCGCTTTCGGGACATTACGTTGCCGCTTCTGGGGCCAACGACATTCTTCATCCTGGTCATATCCGTCATCAACTCGTTTCAAGTCTTCGACCTGACGTTCATCCTCACCCAGGGTGGGCCGGGAATCGCCACGACGACGATCGTGATGTACATCTACGATCAGGGCTTCCGGTACTTCCAGATGGGCTACGCCGCCGCCATCGCCTGGGTCCTTTTCATCATCATCTTCCTGATCACGCTTGCCCAGATGCAGTACCAGAAACGCTGGGTCCACTATGACTAGTTTCACCATGCCCGTCTTGGGGCTCGGGTGCGATCAGGCCCGGACAGCGTTACGCCTTGGGAGGAAGGTTGGCCAATGAGCGAAAGCGCCGGCAATGCTCCTCCGCTGTCACAGGCGGCGGGTCAAAAGACAGTCCAGGTTTGGCTGCGAATGATATTCGCCTACACCGCACTGGTGATTGGTTCGGCGGTGATGATCCTGCCCTTCCTGTGGGTGGTGTCCACGAGCCTGAAGACCAGTCCGGAGGTGTTTGCGTATCCCGTGGTGTGGATCCCGGAAGTGATCCAATGGGGCAACTACCCAATGGTGCTCGAACTGCTTCCGTTCGGGCGGTACCTGCTCAACACCGCGTTCGTGACGACATCGGTCACGATCCTGGAAGTCGTCACGGCTTCGCTGGCAGCCTTTGCGTTTGCGCGCCTGCGGTTTCGCGGTCGTGACAAGCTGTTCATGCTGTACCTCGGGACGCTGATGATTCCGGGGCAGGTCACCCTGATCCCGAACTTTCTCCTGATGCGGTGGTTCGGCTGGATCGACACCTACCTGGCGCTGATCGTGCCCGCCGCCTTTAGCGCGTTCGGCACGTTCTTGTTGCGCCAGTTTTTCTTGTCCATCCCGCGCGAACTCGAAGAGGCGGCGCGGGTCGACGGCGCATCCCCCTTCCGCGTCTATTGGCAGATCATCATGCCCCTGTCAGGCCCCGCCCTGGCGACGTTCGCGGTGTTCTCGTTCATGACGCAGTGGAACGCTTTCCTGTGGCCCATGATCGTCACGCAGAGTGAGGGGACCAGGACGCTGACCGTTGGTTTGCGCTTTTTCCAGGACGAACTGGTCACGCAATTCAATTACCTGATGGCGGGGACCGTCATGAGTATCGTTCCGGTGCTGGTCTTGTTCCTCGCGCTTCAGCGCTACTTCGTGCGCGGAATCGCGATGACAGGCATGGGAGGTCGATAAAAGAATCCGTAGGCGATTCAAAACGCGTTTCTAGCACATGGGAGAAACCGGTGAAGATCACGGAGATCAAGACACACTTCGTCGACCGCTACCTGTTCGTCACGGTCCACACCGATTCCGGTTTGGTCGGTTATGGCGAATCAGGAGCCTGGGGCTTCCTCGAGGCTTCAGCCGGAGCGGTGGAAACGTTCAAGCGGTACTTGATCGGTGAAGATCCGCTCAAGATCGAACATCACTGGCAATATATGTACCGATGGACGCACTTTCGCGGGGCAGCGATCATGGGGGCCCTTTCGGCGATCGATATTGCCCTGTGGGACATAGCGGGAAAACATTTCGACGTGCCGGTCTACCAGCTCCTTGGCGGCCCGACCCGTGATCGGGCCCGTGTCTATTACCACGTTTTCGGCAAAACACGAGATGAACTCGTCCAGGGTGTGATCTCGGCGAAGGAGAAGGGCTTTACCGCCGTGGGCCACCTGACTCCATTCACCGATGCCCCACGCGACCAGCCAGCCTCCGGGACATTCGTCAATCGCATGGGTGAGGCGATCGAGACGGTACGGCAATACCGTGAGGCCGTGGGGGACGAGGTCGATCTCTGCATCGAAATCCACCGGCGAATGACCCCAGCCGAGGCCGTCGTACTGGCCAGGGGCATCGAGCAATTTCACCCCTTCTTCTACGAGGATCCCACGTTGCCTGACAATTTCGACGCGATGGGGTTGATAGCCGACAAGATCCATATTCCGATCGCAACGGGCGAGCGTCTGCACACGATCTTCGAATTCCAAATGCTGCTCGAACGGGGCGCGGTCCAATATGTGCGGCCCGATGTCTGCATTTGCGGGGGGATCTCCGGCGCCAAGAAAATCGCCGCGTTGGCGGAAGCCCACTACGTTCAGGTCGTTCCGCATAACCCGCTTGGTCCCGTGAGCACGGCGGCCTGCCTCCAGATTGCGGCGAGCATCCCCAACTTCGCGCTCCAGGAATACCCGCTTGGGGAGGATGTCCCACCGAAGAGCGAAATCGTCAAGCAACCACTCCAGCGTGAGGGTGGCTATCTCATGATCCCGACTGGCCCCGGCATTGGGATCGAGATGGCTGACGATGCCGCCGAGCGCTATCCCTATGCGCCGCGTCAGGTGGTCACACGGTTGGCTGTCGATGGTTCAGTGGTCGACATGTAGGCTGGTTCGAAGGCTCGACGCGGAGAGATGGAAGCGTCTCCCCGCGGCGTTCTTTCGGAACCACATGGGAGCGGGGTTCGGCCCGCTCCCATGTGGATCGGGTCGTTGCATGCTGTCCGTGCCCCCGGCTCACAACCCGGTAGAGCCAGGCGCATGGGTCCAATCCAGCCCGTCGTTGGAAGAGATGGCGATGCCATTGGCGAGTAGGCCGCTCACCACGATGTTGCCATCTGGCAGGGACAGCACGCAGGTGGAGAGCACAGGACCGAGCTCCCCACCGTCCCAGCGCCACGTTGCGCCACCATCGAGCGTTACCGCTGCCCCTTGATCGGTCCCGACGACGATTATCGTCCCATCGGGAGAAATGGCCACGGCGTTGATGCTCTCCGCGGTCAGGTTTTCGACACGCGCCCAGGTCGAGCCGCTATCGGCTGAACGGTAGAGTCCGTGCTCTTCGGAGCCGGCGAGGAGCAGACCGTCCGACGCGAACGATGGCGACATGGCGAGGCTTTGAATAGCGGTTTCGCCCTCCAGCATGTCGATCGCGCGCCAAGCTCTTCCGCCATTCCGGGTCCGATAGAGGCCCGTGGCGGTTGCCGTAAACCCGGTCCGATCCTGGACGAATGTTGGTGAGAAGGCCAGGGCGAGAACCGAGAGGTCGAGGAGACCAGCGTTCGCCGCCTCCCAATTGTTGCCGCCATCGCTGGAGCGAACAACGCCGTCACGTTCCGTGCCTAAAAAGATTGCGCCTGAATCGGACCCATGTGTCTCGCGGACCGATTCGACCTCTGGAACGATCGCAACGGCATGCACCTGAATACCGGCGAGCGCAAGCTGACTCGCGGCTTCGTCGCCGATCGTCCGATAGCAGCCGCTCGCGGTTCCAATAAACAGGCAGTGGTCGACCGAAAAGTTAAGCGACGGGGCTAACGCCGTCACGAGCGGAATGGTCTCGGCGCCGGCCAACATGGTCCACGTATGTCCATGATCGAGCGACCGACGTACCCCAGCCGCCGAACCAGCGAACACGATGACGCCATCACCTGCTCCCCGCGCGGTTGCCAGAGCGGTGATAGCGCCTTCGGGCTGGTGTTCCAGCCGGCTCCACTGCTCGTCTCCGCTCATCAGTCGCTCCTTTCCCAACCCCGTTCGTGCATGCCTTTACGGATGGTCTGCGTATATTGGTGTCTTTCGTCGCACGAGCACATCTGTCGTGAGCGCCATCATTGCGGTGCTCGTGCTCGCTTCCAACACCTTCAGCGCGACTGGCAATGGATCGATGATCCCAGCCTTCCAGGGATCGACCCACGCATTGCGCTCCGCATCGAAAACAGAACCGGGGCAGCAGCGCGAAGCCCTGTCTTCAACGACGTTGGGATTGAAGCCAGCGTTGTGTGCAATCGATCGGATTGGGGCGAAGAGCCCCCGGATCAGGATCGAGACCCCCTGTGCTTCGTCACCGTCCAGTTCTCCCCGTAGCCGGTCCAACATTGGCACACACCCGACATAGGCTGCGCCACCTCCCGGCACGCCGCCCTCGCTGAATGCCGACCGTGCAACTTTGACGGCCGATTCGATGCGACTCCGGAGTTCTTTCCGTGCGGTTGATGTTGGCGCGCCGACCCGGATGATTGCGGAGGCGCCCATCAAGTTGCCGATTCTTCCTTCGAGATGATGACGTGCGGCGTCATCATCGGTGCCTGCCTGGATCGCACTCTTCGCTTCGCCGACCCGATGGCGAATCAGGGAACGATCCCCACCACCCCCGAGGAGCCCAAACGTCTGCCTCGTCGCCCATACCTGACGTGCTGTGCCAAGGTCCCGAAGGCCAGCGTTGGAAACGCGCTCCTCCGCTTGATCGCGGATGCAGCGACTCCCGGTGATGACCGCGATATCCTCGAGAAGCTCGTGTCGTCGAGGGCCGTGAGCCGGAGCCTTCACCGCAATCGCTCCCTCCATGACGCCTCGCTCGCGGTTGACGTTCAGGAGCGCGATGGCGGCATCGGAGAGCGCGGGTGCGATGATCAGGAGCGATCGAACGTTGGCGGCGACGCAGAGTTCCAGGACATGAAGGACATCGTCGGCGGTGAGATTACCGTTCGCGACGAGGATTCGAGGAGATTCCAGCATTGCCTCCCGCCATCCGTCGGGGAGAAAGGTCGAGGAAAGACATCCCGACTCCCACCGGCTGCCTTGGACGTAGTCGTAGACAGTCTCCGCGCGGTTCCCGTCTTCGATGCGAACGGCGCCAGCGGCCCCCACTGTCTCAATGATCTCCCCAATCATTCGAGCGAGTTCAGGTTCGTGAAGCGTACCGGCCACCATCCGTGCCAGTTCCCACGGAAGTTGCACCTCACGCATCTGCTGGCGTAACGCATTCAGCGCCAACGGGAGTCCGCGTTCCATGCCACGTTTCAAGACCATCGGGTTTCCGCCGGCGGCTACGTGCACGTGAGCCAGCCGCACGATCTCGCGGCAGATCACCGCCGCGCTGGCGGCTCCATCGCCGGCGTCCTCGTAGACGCCCCACGCCAGCTGGCGAACGAGCATGGCGCCCATGTCCTGGAAAGGATCGTCGAGTTGAATCGTGCGGCGGGCAATCACCGCGGCGTTATTCAACACCTCGGGCGGGCTTGTCCCGGTCACACCGGCGATGGCGACGACTCCTGAAACCGGACCGAGGGTTGGTCGAAGCAAGGCCGTCATTTGCTCCATCCCGCGAAGGAGGGCCTGGCGGGCATGAGGCGTATCCAGGATCCGGCTTTTCGACATGCTCGACGACTCCCGGTTCATTCCGCGATCGTGCCCGGGTCCACTCGGACTGTTGGATGCGCAAAGTCGATTCGTGGATCAGGGGCCCACATTCAGATCACGTTCCGACATCGCGACGTACGGTCAGCGGGCGAATATCCTATTGTCAGCGTAAACTCGCGATGTGCAAAATCGTCAGCAATCGTTTTCTACCGGCGGCACCTCGTCGTGCTTTAGTGGTCCATCCGGCAACTTCAGGGGACGACCAGCGGGTGAGCTTGAGCGGCGTAACGCAGAACCGCGTAGGTGTCCGTTGCTCGACGCTCATGGTCTTTACTTGCCGGATGGACCATTTAGAGGACTGCCAATACATTCATGCTTGAAATTTGAGAGCATTGCGGCAGCGTGTCGTTGCCCTCCCGAGGGGCGATAGTGTCACGCGATCAACCGTGATCGCCCTGCCTTTCATCAATGACGGATCGACGCTTGACAGCTACGTGACTCCAATCCATAGTGACGCTGCTCAATTCGAATCGGCACAATTCACCTTTCCAATATCGATAGACTTCGGCAGTTTCCTATCCGGCGCTGCTTTCGCACCATCGACTTGATGCCAGGGAGAGGAGCGTTGCACAAGGCAATCTCGTGTCGATCCCACCACGGAACCCCTCCGCTGGGTTTAGTTGGCCAAACTTTGCGTTTCCTTTTTCTTGGGGGCATGGCTCCCATCAATGACGCTGCAGTCTTGCCTGATCGTCGTGTGCCGCGATCGGTCGCTGGTGTAACGCCCGCAATACGCAGCCTCTCCATCCTTAGGAATCATTCTCGACATGAAGGAGTGATGACGATGAAAATCACCAACATTAGCAGCGAAGAATATCGATGGCCGCGCGCCAAACCGATCACCAATGGCCTGCACACCTATACCCATTCGGAGTTGTCATTCGTCAAGATTGAGACCGATGAGGGCGTCACCGGAATCGGATTGGGCCGAGGCGGCGCCATTGCCCTGGCTACCATCGAGAAGCTGAAGCCTGAGTTGATTGGGGAGGATCCGATCAATGTGGAGCGGCTCTGGAACAAGATGTGGGTTCCCAAGCTCATTGGTCGACGCGGGATGACCACGCGGGCAATCAGTTCGATTGACATCGGCTTGTGGGACATCAGAGCCAAAGTCGCCGGAATGCCGCTCTACAAGATGCTCGGTGGCTTTCGCGATCGTGTTCCCACCTACGTCGCGGGCGGGTATTACGAAGAAGGCAAGGGGCTCAAGGAACTTGCCCAGGAGATGGAATACAACGTCGAAATGGGTGCGCGGGCCGTCAAAATGAAGGTGGGTGCGGTGTCTACTCGCGAAGACGCCGATCGCGTCAAAGCCGTGCGCGACGCCGTTGGACCGGACGTCAAGGTGCTTGTCGATGCAAACTGCGCGTATCGATATTACGAAGCGATTCAATTGGCCAAGCGGATCGAGGAGCATGATGTCTTCTGGTTCGAGGAACCGGTCGCGCCGGACGACTATGCCGGTCACCGAAAGCTCGCCCAGGCGACGTCAATTCCGATTGCCAGCGGTGAGAACGAATATACCAGGTATGGCTTCCGGGACTTGATCGCGGAAGAGGCAGTCGCGGTCCTCAACGCCGATGCCCAGATCATGGGCGGCGTCACGGAATGGATGAAGGTCGCCGCCCTGGCGCAGGCCAATCACATCGACGTCGCCCCCCACGGCGCTCAGGAGATCCATGTCCATCTCGTTTCAGCCGTGCCTAACGGGCTGATTCTCGAGTTTTATAGCGACACCACAAACCCGATGTGGGGCAAGATTTATCGAGAAACATTGCGGATCAATAGTGACGGCACCGTAAGTCCACCTGATGTTCCGGGGATTGGGGCCGATCCGAACTATGAAGCGCTGGCACCGTACCGCGTAGCCTAAATCTGTATTCCCAGATGGGATCTGCGCTTGCGGGGTTATCCTGCGCTCGACAGCGGCTTGAAGGGCGATTGACCGCCGACGCGCGACAATCAGTCCAAATGCAAGCCAAAGCCAGATCCAGATCGGTCAATCGTTGCCGCGGGAGATGGCGAGGACTTCCGCTTCCTCGATCTGGGTCCGTTCTTCCTGGCGGGCGAGTTCGGCGTCGCCCCGGAACTGGCTGTTGTGCAGCCGCGCGTAGAAGCCTTCCTCCTCCAGCAGTTCGCGGTGCGTGCCGCGCTCGATGATCTCGCCGTGGTTGATGACCAGGATCTGGTCGGCGGAGCGGATCGTGCTCAGGCGGTGCGCGATCACGAAGCTGGTCCGTCCTCGCATCAGGCGCAGCAGCG
>JACCYX010000390.1 GCA_013696265.1 Chloroflexia bacterium | reverse complement strand
ATGGGCTGGTGATTCCATGGTGCGAGTCCATGACTTCTTCGTGTACATCGTGGCCAGTCCGTCGCGCACCATCTATGTGGGGGTGACGGAAAATCTCGAACGGCGCGTTTGGCAACATCGCACCAAGCCCTATCCGGGATTCAGCGCGAAGTACGGGACAACCCGGCTGGTCCGGTTCGAAATGCACTCGCGGATCGACGATGCGATTGCACGCGAGAAGCAGATCAAAGGCTGGTTGCGCAACAAGAAACTGGCGCTGATCGGGACCGAGAATCCGAGGTGGTTCGATCTCAGCCGGGATTGGGAAATCTAGCGGGGCTGATCGTCATCGAAGTCAGGTACCGGCTTCGCCGGGGGATTCCTCGCAAGCTCGGAATGACGGCCTGGGGTGTCCCCGCATTGGCCGGAGTATTCCATATCGAGCGATCGCGGGGACCACCCGATCCTACGATGCGCGCTCCACGGGTTCCACCTGACCGGAGGTGGCGGCGCGGGCGGCAGCCTCCATCAGCGCGATGCTGCCGAGGTTGTTCCGGGCGGAGGTCTCGGCTTCCTCGCCCGTCTCGATCGCCTTCGCGAACGCCATCAGCCCCGCCGAGCGTCCCCAGAACCGTGGCTGCACCAGCCGCACCCGCTCCTCGTCCTCGCCCAGCGGCCGGACCGTGACCCGGTCGCCGCTGGCCCCGGCGTCCATCCCTTCCCGGCTCGTGAAGAAGACGTTTCCCTTCTCGCATTCGAGATTCCACTCGCCGGCCCAATGGGTCGGCCGGTCCGGGCTCAGCCAACTCCCGCGGTAGGAAACGATCAGCCCGCCCTCGAATTCGATCGTGATCGCGGCCGCGCCCTCGTCCTCGAACTTGCTCCAGGGAGGATCGGTGACGCGCGCGAAGACGTTGACCGCGTCCCGCCGGAGGATCAGCCGCATCAGGTCGAAGTGGTGGATCGCCATGTCGTAGATCAGCGGGTGGGGGAAGAGGTAGTGGCGGTGTCCCGATTTCGGCGAGCTGTTGGCCCACTTCCGGAAATCGACCCGCACCGTTCCCACGTCGCCATACTGCTTGTCGGCCACGATTTGGGCGACCTTGCGCACGGCGGGATAATGCCGGTATTGCTGGCTCACCATCAGCGTGCGGCCCGTGCGCTCGGCGATCGCGATCCCGTGACGCGCCTCGTCGACCGAGACGGCGAACGGCTTCTCGCAGAGCACATGCTTGCCGGCTTCCATCGCCTCGATCGCCAGCGGCACGTGCGCCACCTGCGGCGCGGTCACGAGCAGGGCGTCCGCCTCCACCTTCGAGAACGCTTCCTCGATCGAGGTGAAGCAGCGGTCGGCGGGAAGGTCGAGCCGCTTGCGGGCCGCTTCCAGCGTCGGTTCGTGGGCATCGACCCAGGCCACCCGCTGGAACTGGCTCACCGGGGGGATGGCGTTCATTTCCCAGTCCTGGCCCCATCCACCAAGACCGACATGGACCAACTTGACCGTCACGTTCACTCCTTCGCTGTCATGCGGGATTCAGCCGGGCTGTCAACCCAACCTCAAAGGGAGGATCATACCGTTCCCTCTCCCATGACGCGACCCCGCGCCGTCGCGGGCGAACGCGGGTAAGATTCCCGGAGCGTGTTCGTGGGCGTGCGAGTTTCCGCGCGCCGAGGCTCCAGGGAGACAACCAGCATCATGGCGAGTTCCACCAAACGGACCAACGTCGGCATCGTCGGCGCCGGCAATATCTCGGAAATCTATCTCAAGAACCTGACCACGGTATTCGACAACGTGAATGTGGTCGGGATCGCCGATCTCGTCGTCGAGCGCGCGCGGGACCGGGCCAAGAAGTTTGGGGTCGGCGCCTATTCGGTCGAGGAATTGCTCGCGCATCCCGAGGTCGAGATCGTGGTCAACCTCACGATCCCGGCGGCCCACGCCCAGATCGCCAGCGAAGCGATCGCCAACGGCAAGTCCGCCTACAACGAAAAGCCGCTGGCGATCAACCGTGACGAAGGCCAGCGCCTGCTCGCCGAGGCCGCCGCCAAAGGCGTGCTGGTGGGATCCGCCCCGGACACCTTCCTGGGCGGCGGCCTGCAGAGCGCCCGCAAGTACCTGGACGAAGGCGTCATCGGCGAGCCGGTCGCGGTCAGCGCCCAGATGCTCGGGCACGGCATGGAATCCTGGCACCCAGACCCGTATTTCTTCTTCCAGCCAGGGGCGGGACCGCTCTTCGATGTCGGCGTCTACTACGTCCAGGCCCTGGCCTCGATGTTGGGGCCGGTGGCCCGCGTCTCGTCGCTGTCACGCGCCAGCTTCC
>JACCYX010000382.1 GCA_013696265.1 Chloroflexia bacterium | reverse complement strand
GGCTGCTCACGCTGCTGCTGATGTTCGACGACCTCTACATGCTCCATGAAGTTGTGCTACCGGAGCACGCCGGCATTCCCCAGAACGTGGTGTACGTCACGTACATCATCCTGGTGCTGGGCTTTCTCGCCTGGTTCCACAAGACGATCCTGCAATCGCATTACCTGTTGCTCCTGCTCGCGCTCGCCGGGTTGGGTTTCTCGATCGGCGTCGACCGCATCGCCTCGCTGGTCTCCGTGCCCGGCCTGTACGTCTTCGAGGACGGCGCCAAGCTGTTCGGGATCGTCAGTTGGTCAACCTACTTCGTGCTGGTGAGCGCCCATCGCCTCGTTCGGGCAACGGACTAACGGACTCCGCGTTGCCCGAGCACACCGGTCGATGCCAGTCTCCAGGCACATAATGTTCGATAATTCCTAACGCTCCTCGGTCATCGTTGGTGACGGTGCAACTGGAGTGGCCGCGCCCGATCCACCAGCCGGACGTTCAGCACGCCGGGAGTGAACCGGATGATTGCTGCCGATCCCCTCAGCCGCACCGGTTCCGGCATCGCGGCGCCATCATCCACGTCGATTACTTCATGGACGGCCAGCCGCCGCCCGGTTGCGTGGACCAGCACCGGAACCGGGCCGTAGACCGGCGTGACCGCCCGGATGAAGCGGGCCGCGTGGCGGGCGGACCAGGTCGTCGGGACGACCAGATCGTCCGGACCGGGAATCGGGGCGGGGCGCGCGAGGCTGTCCGCTTGTGGTGACGTCATCAGCGATCGATCCAGCAGGGCGGGCAACCGGTCGATCAGCAGGTCGGCGCCCAGTCTGGCGAGGTCGCGCTCCAGGGATTCCAGGGTGGCGTCGTCCGGGATGGCGAGCCGCTGTTGGGTGACGACCGGGCCGGTGTCGAATCCCGCGTCGACCAGGTGGAGGGTGACGCCGGTTTCGGACAGCCGCCAGCGAAAGGCCCAGAACACCGGCTCGGGGCCACGGCCGTCCGGCAGCAGCGACGGGTGGATGTTGAGGCACCCGCACCTTGGGAGCGTCCGCATCCAGCCAGGTATCCGCCACGGGAAGCATGCGACCACGATCAGGTCCGGCGCGATCGCCTCGATCGCGCCGCGGTATGCCGATGCGTTCAGCCCGGTCCGGTGGCTTGGCTCATGAAGCGGTACCCCGTTCGCGCGTGCCATTCCGGAAACCGGATCGAGGGGCATCGCCGTTGGGGACGGCGGCTGGCCCGGCAGCACGACGGCCTGGATGTCGACTCCCGGAGTCTGAAGCAGCGCACGCAGCACCGGTTCGGTGAATGCGCAGCGCATGCCAAGGAGCACGATCCGTGCGGGCGGCGGTGTCGTGGGTTTGCCCCTTTCAGGCATCGTCGAGTCTCCCGGTCGCCAATTCGCCCACCAACCACATCATCGCCCCTGGGCCGGAGTCGCCACGCCCGCCGGTGGTACACTCGCGGGGTCGCGTTCGGGGCGGGAACGCCCATGGCGACAGGTTCCGCGCGCATGAATCGCCGCCTCTTCCCTCGTCACGGAGTACTTCGCCGATGGTCCGCATGGTCGATTGTGTCAAGCTTGGCCGCACCCTTCCCGGTCTGGAACAGCCGCCGTTTCCCGGCGCGCTCGGACAGCGGATCTTCGATCACGTCTCGGCCGAAGGCTACTCGTTGTGGCAGCCGCACATGACAATCATGATCAACCACTACGCGCTCAACCCGGCCGATCCCGAAACCCGCAAGCTGCTCCGCAACGAGATGGAGGAGTTCTTCTTCGGGGAGAACGCGCGCCTGCCGGAAGGCTGGGCCCCACCGGGCGCCGCTCCCAGCAAGGGTGCCCCCGCGCCCCAGCGCAAGTAGGATGGCGACGTCCGTCCAGGCTCCTCACGCGACCCGGTAGCGCCTAACGACCTCCGCATCGACCTCGACGCCTAGGCCCGGACCGTTCGGGACGGCGATGTGGCCGTCGACCATCCGCAACGGCTCGGCGCAGAGGGTGTTCAGCAGCGACGCCGATGAGGTGTTGTATTCCAGGTAGAGCGAATCCATCAGGTAGGCGTTGAGGTGCAGCGAAGCCGCCTTGAGCAAGTCGGTCAGCCAGGCGTGCGGCACGCAGTCGATCCCCCGGCGCGTCGCCAGGTCGGCAACCTGTTTCCCGACCGTGATCCCGCCGCACCGGGAGAGGTCTGGCTGGAGCACATCGACGCCCGCATCGGCCAGGCGTTCGAATTCGCCGTAGCTCTCCGCCTGCTCCCCGGCGGCGAGACGCAGCGTGGTCCGGGCCTCGGCGACCGCCCGGTAGCCGGCAACGTTCTCTGGGTGGAGGAAATCCTCGAGCCAGAAGATATCGAGATCTTCCAGTTCCCGGACGAGCCGGATCCAGTCCCGGACCGACCGTGTCCGGTAAGGATCGGCGGTGGTCACCCCGTACCACCCGGCGTCGACCATGAGGTCGATCTCGGGACCGGCCTCCTCACGCGCCGCCCGGACCAGGGCGACATCGAGCGTCAGGTCGTGCCCGAACACGCCCCAGCCGAACTTGATCGCCGTGAAGCCGCGCTCCCGGTACTCCCCGACGGCCACTTTCATGGCGTCGGGGGTCGGCCGGAAGAGGGTGGAGGCGTAGCCGCGCAC
>JACCYX010000375.1 GCA_013696265.1 Chloroflexia bacterium | reverse complement strand
CGGCACGCCAAACCGGTGCCGCGACTACTGGCTGACGACGCCCGCTGATGGTACGCTGCACACGACGCCAAAGGGCGTTTCCGTCACCGTTCGCGTTGGAGAAGGAAAAGACCGCTCGTGGATATCGCACTCAACCTGGTCACCATCATCATATCCATCGTGTAGATCTCGGTCATCCACATAAAAAAAAAAAAATCGTCGTTCAGCGGCGCGTTTGGCGGCGGCGGGTCCGACACGATCCAACGCACGCGGCGCGGGTTCGAGAAGACGCTGTTCCAGTTCACGCTCGGTATCGCGGGATTCTTCGTGGTCCTGTCGATCCTGAGCAGCATCATCCTGAGCAGCTAACCTCGCCGGTACTGGGCACGGGAAGGAGTAGTGACACACATCCACAGGATACGCGGCCACGATGGCCGGACAATTCGTCCGGAGACGTGACGGGTTCCAGATACGCTCGCGTGTGGTGTGTCACCATTCTACCATTCGCGCGTTGAAATCGGCTTCGGGCAGACCTACAATACGGACCGCGGCTTGATGTTCACATTGGGTGCGCAGGTTCGTCTCATCAGTCGAACATTCAAGCGTGCTAACATCAGTTCGAGGAGGAGTAACGACGATGGCAGGCATCGGAGTACCTGAACTGGCCATTGTGCTGGTCATTATCGTGATCATTTTCGGTGTCGGCAAGCTTCCGGAAATCGGGGGGGCGCTCGGCAAGGGAATCCGTGAGTTCAAGACGGAATCCACGACCGAGGAAAAAGAGCAGGAGGAGCGGGAACGAATCGAAGCCGGTTCGTCGAAGACCGCCTCGACGCTGACCTCGTCGGCCAACGCGGTCAAGGATGACAACACCGTCAAGGTGGGCGGCAGCCGCGCCGACGAAATCTAGGCACGCGCCGCAACGAGCCGTGCGCTCGTTCGTTGCAATAACAAGGGACGCAGGGGTCATCCCTTGCGTCCCTTTGTGTTTGACCGCAACCCCCACCGAGGTATCCAAACGGGCATGACCGACCACCACTCCGAGATCACCGATGACCGTCAGGACCGCCGCGTCGCCCCATCCGAGACGGACGACGAAACCGTTGCCCAATCGACCGCGACCCAGGGCAAGAAATCGGGCTCTATGGTCCGCGAGGTCATCGAGACGCTGCTGCTGGCGTTGCTGATCTTCGTCGCCGTGCGCGCCGTGGTCCTCAACTTTCGCGTCGATGGCCACAGCATGGACAGCGCCCTCGCCGACAACGAGATGCTGCTCGTCAACCGCAACGCTTATTTCGCGCTCGACCAGGAAACATGGTTGGGCTGGCTGCCGGGAACCGACTTCGACGACGACGATAGCTGGCGTCCATTCGGCATCCCGGAGCGCGGCGATATCGTTGTCCTCAATCCCCCAAGCGGGGCCAGCGCCGACAAGCCCTACATCAAGCGGGTGATCGGCCTACCCGGCGATACGTTCGAAATCCGGAACGATCAGGTTTACATCAACGGGATCGAAATCGTGGAGCCCTATCTCGACGAAGGCACGCTCACCGACGGCTGCCGGGCCGTCTGCGGACCGCTCGAGGTTCCGGAAGGGTCCGTGATCGTGCTTGGCGACAACCGCGGCAACAGCGAGGACTCCCGTGTCTTCGGCTCGGTGCCGATCGACAACATCATCGGCAAGGCCTGGATCACCTACTGGCCGCTCGACGACATTGGCATCGCCGACCACTTCGAATACCCGGAACTCAACGGCTCCGCCACGGGAGCGGCGATCCGTCGGGAATAGCGCCAGGATTCGTAGGGTTGCCGAGCTTGTCTCGGTCCCTTCTCTGCGCCTGCCAGCCAACCAATTCGAAACCGGCTAAAGGGAATCCGTCGTCAAATGCCAGCCGAATCGTCCACGTCCAGTCAGGTGGGAGATGCCCGTCGCGGGCACGGGGTGTAGTATAGGGAGCGGGAGCCGAGGAGGGTTCGTCCCACCGTCCTGATCCTGGCAACCGAATGAGACGAGAGATCCCGATGCAGAGGCATGTCGGTGATTTGGACCGGTATCCCGTTGTTCAAAGGGCCTGACAGATGATTGAAACAACCGTCGAAAGTATCCGCGTCAGCCTCGTGACCCAAAATCGCGTGGTTATCCTCAAGGAAGTCGATGGCGATCGCCATCTGCCGATCTGGATCGGCGCCTACGAGGCCGAGGCCATCGCCATGGAACTCCAGGGCATACCGGCCACGCGGCCGCTGCCCTACGACCTGATGCGTTCGATGCTGACCGAGGTCGGCGCCTCGGTCGAGCGGATCCTGATCGCGGACCTCAACGACCAGGTTTTTTTCGCGCGGATCGTCCTCGACCAGGGCGGCCGCTCGATCGAACTGGATTCCCGGCCCAGCGACGCGATCGCCCTCGCCGTCCGCACCGGCGCCCGCATCCTCGTGGCCGAGTCCATCATGGATCACGTTGGCGTGGCGATGGATGGCGACGATGGCGACGACCTCGACATCGCCCAGCGCATCGAGGAATCCGAGCCCGAAGAGCGCGCCGCCTCCAGCGAAAAACGTGAAGCCCAGGCTAGCGTCCAGCCCGAAGAGGGACTCGGCGTCTTCCGCGATTTCATCAACTCGCTGGATCTCGACGACTTCGACAAGAAGCGCTCCAACTAAATCATCGCTCGTGGCGCCGCGCGCGCCACGACGTGTGCCGATAGAAGGAACCATGGATTCAGAAGTCCGTATCAAACGCATCGTCCTCAACCGCATGGAACGCTGCATCGTCTGCCACCACCAGTTCCATTCGGACGACATCACGGTCATCTCGCGCGAACGCGAGATGTGGACCATGCTGGTGGAATGTACCGATTGCCACGCGCGCAACTTCGTGGCCGCCGTGCTCAACGACGGCGATCCGGAAGAAGCGCACTTGGCGCTCCGCCGCCTGAGCGAACAGGCGGTTCAGGGCCCCGGCGAGACAGCCTCGACAGAGATCGTGACCGAGACACCCCACGTCGAGGGGAGCGACCCCGTGTCGGCCTCCGACGTGGTGGACATGTACGAGTTTCTGGAGACTTTCGACGGCAATTTCAAGGCGTTGATCAGCTCCTGACCGGCGGCCACGATTGTCCGCCTGGCTCGTCGTGCGGGGGTGGTTCCATCCCTCCCGAATCGCGCCCGGTCGCGCCTGACCCCCTGCTATACTCACGGCGATAGTTGTGACGTTTCTCACACTGCCGTCCGACGATGACGCTGGTTGTCCGAGGCGGCAGGGAGGTTTCCTCGAGTGGCCCACGCCGAATCCGCCCACGCCGTGCTTCCGGTGCCCGCCCCGTTCACCGGGCGACAGGATGTCGATCCGGAAGTCGTCCGCGAGCTGCTTTCCCATTTCACCTTCGACGACTACGAAGAAGCCCAGGAACTCATCCTCTCCGCTCTCCAGGAAGTCAACGAGCACTTCGGCTGGGTTTCTCCCGAAGCGGCCCAGATCGTCGCCGAGCACCTGAACACCACGGTCAATCGCGTCTTCGGCCTCCTGACCTTCTACGCGGACTTCCGCACCGAACCACGCGGCCACCACCACATGCTGATCTGCCACGGCATGGCCTGCTACGTGATGGGGTCACAGGCCCTGGTGCAGGAGATGCAGGGTGGGTTCGGGATCGACGACGGCGAAACGACCGCCGACGAGCAGGTGAGCATCCAGGTCGTGAACGGCTGCCTCGGGGTCTGCGACCTGGCGCCGGTCGTCAAGCTTGACGACGAATATTTCGGCCCGGTTACGGCGGAAGAACTGACCTCGCTGCTCAACCGGGCAATCGGGGGTCAACGCGCGATGCGGGAGAAAGGGGTGAGCAATGGTCCACGCCCGACCAAGTGAGCACCTGACACGGCTCGAAACGCAGGCCGACTATGTCGCCTTCCGCGCCCAGGCCCAGGCTCGCTGGAAAGACCTTTGGGAAGGATCGCGTACCGTCGTCAGCGTCGGTGTCGGCAGCAGTTCCATCGCCAAGGGCGCGCTTGACGTTCTCGACACCTGCCGCGCCGAGTTGGGAAACGCGGCGGTTGTCCGCGAGGTAAGCGGCAACGGGGCGTTCTGGATGGAGCCCTGGATCGAGATCCGGCGGCCCGGCGAGCCGCCCGTCGTCTACGGACCACTTCAGGCGGCGGACGTGACGGCGGTCTTCAACGGCGAGCGCGACGATCTGGCGGTCGGCGTCCGCAATTCCGAGCCATTACGGAACATCCCGTCACTCAACGAACATCCCTTCTTCCGGGACCAGCTGCAGATCATCTCCCGCAACGCCGGGGTGATCGAGCCGGATTCGATCGAGGACGCGATCGCCCGCGGCGCCTACGACGGCTACTTCAAGGTGCTCTTCGAAATGAGCGCCGAGGAAGCGATCGCCGAAGTCACGGCCGCCAACGTGCGTGGCCGGGGCGGGGGAGGGTTTCCGGCCGGCATCAAGTGGGAGAGTGGCCGCAAGGCGCGAGTCACGCCGAAGTTCGTGGTCTGCAACAGTCACGAAGGCGAGCCCAATGTCTACAAGGACCGCCACCTGCACGAGTGCGATCCCCATCGCATTCTCGAAGGAATCCTGATCGCCTGCGTCGTCTGCGGCGCCGAGCGCGGCTACAACTACATCGGCGGCGAGTATCCGCTGGCGATCAGGCGATTCCGGAAAGCCGTCGCCGACGCCGAGCGGATCGGCCTGATTGGCAAAAACATCCTCGGCACTGGCCATGACATCGCATTCCGGATCCGCACTGGCGGTGGCGCCTACATCTGTGGCGAAGCATCGGCCATGATGTTCTCGGTCATGGGCGTGCGCGGTCAGCCACGCACCAAGCCGCCCCGCTCGGTCGAGGAAGGCTTGTGGAAGCGCCCAACGATCGCCAACAACACCGAGACCCTGGCCAACATCCCGGACATCATCGTCAACGGCGGCGAGTGGTACGCCGGTCTCGGCACCGAGGGCAGCAAGGGCACCAAGCTGATGACCGTCCAGGGACCGCTGGCGCGCCACGGCGTGGTCGAAGTCGAAATGGGCATGACGCTCAGGAAACTCTTCGACGATATCTACGGCGGCATGGCCGAGGGGCGCACCTTCAAGGGCGTCCAGACCGGCGGCGTGTCGGCGGGTCCGCTGAAAGACGAGCACCTCGACATCCCGGTCGACTTCGACTCGCTGGGCGATGTCGGCGGCATGCTCGGCTCCGGTGGCTGGGTGATCTTCGACGAGTCCGTCAACGTCGTCGACTTCGCCCGCTACCTGACCGCCTTCAACCGCTACGAATCCTGCTCCAAGTGCGTGCCGTGCCGCCTCGGCAATCCCGCCCTGGTGGAAATCCTCGACCGGATCCGGTTCGGACGGGGCTCGATGGACGACCTGACGTTGATCCAGCGGACCAGCAAGCACATCATCGAGCTGTCGCTCTGCGGGCTCGGCCAGGTGGCTCCGGTACCGCTGATCGGCATGATCGAGCATTTCCCGGAGGACTTCGAGCACGCCGTCAAATACGGCACGATGACCGCTCCGCCGCTGCCTCTCGCCGCCGATTAGCGACGAACGTAGATTGCAAAACGCACGATGCCCCGGCCAGTTTGGCCGGGGCATCGTGCTATCCAGCCCGCTCTATTCAAAAGCAGCGCATACGAAGTCCGGAAAAACAGTGAGAGATCAGCCACTCGTACGGGCGGATCCCACGCTGCGCTCTGGACAGGCTCTGGATCGACCCGTGACCGGAACCTTCGCCTTCCGGATCCTGGTCGATCCTGTTGTCCGCCCATTGGCAATCGTTCACACACTGGTCAACGGAAGCCCGACGAGTCCGCGCGCAAGGCGGCGATGTCGTCAAGGGCGGCGGGGTTCTCGAGCGACGACAGCTCCCCGGGCGGGGTGCCCAGCCAGGCCGAGCGGATCGCCCGCCGCATGATCTTGGCGTTGCGCGTCTTCGGCAGGTCGCTCACGAAGACGACGCGGTCGGGCCGCAGGGCGGCGCCGAGCTGCTCGCCAATGAACCGGCGAACGTCCTCCGCCGATGTTGCGGTGAGTTCGGCTCCCGGCAGCGGGATCGCGAAGACGACGACGGCGTCGCCCTTGGTGGGGTGAGGCACGCCGATCGCCGCCGCCTCCCTCACGAGCGGGTGGGCGACCGCCGCGCTCTCGACCTCGGCGGGGCCGATTCGCTTGCCCGCCACCTTCAGCGTATCGTCGGACCGGCCCCGGATGTACCAGAAGCCATCCTCGTCGATCTCGGCGTAGTCGCCGTGCAGCCAGGTATCGGGAAAGCGCGACCAGTAGGTTTCATCGTAGCGGTCCGGGTCGCGCCAGAGCCCGTTGGTCATCCCCACCCAAGGCTCGCGCAGCACCAGCTCTCCGACACCGGTACGCGTCGGTTTCCCCTGCTCGTCGACGATGTCAGCGACCATCCCTGGCACCGGCCCCGAGAACGAGCAGGGTTTGATCGGCGCGATCGTGAAGCCGGAAACGATCCCACCGGATGTCTCCGTTCCCCCGGAATAGTTCACGATCGGGCAGCGACCCTCGCCGACGACCTCGAAAAACCACCACCAGGGATCGGGATTCCAGGTCTCGCCGGTCGAGCCGAGCGCCCGCAACGAGGACCGGTCGGTCGCCTCGACGATGGCCTCGCCGTGGGGCATGAGCGCCCGGATCGCGGTCGGCGCGAGTCCGAGGGTGGTGATCCGGTGGCGCTCGACCATCTTCCAGAGCCGGTCCGGGCCCGGATAGTCGGGCGTGCCTTCGAGCAGCACGATCGCGGCCCCGAGGGTGAGCCCACCGGCGATCAGCCACGGACCCATCATCCAGCCCAGGTCGGTGAGCCAGAACAGGGTGTCGTCGTCCTGGACGTCGAAGCAGTAGGCCAAATCGTGGGTGGCCTTGATCGGGAACCCGGCGTGGATGTGGACGGACCCCTTGGGCTTACCGGTCGTGCCCGAGGTGTAGAGGATCATGTAGGGATCGGCGGCGGCGGTCGGCACCGTGGCGAAGTCGTCCGAAACATCCCCTTCCAGATCGTGCCACCAGACATCGCGGTCCGGGTTCCATGGGCACGCGCCGTCGAGCCGCTGGATCACGAGGCATTTCCCGACGCCGGGGAGCCGGGCCAGCGCCTTGTCGGCGACATCCTTCATCGGCACCCGCTTGCCGCGCCGCTCGAAGCCGTCGGCGGTGATCAACACGGTCGCGTCGCAGTCGGCGAGCCGGGAGACAATCGCTTCCTCGCCGTAGCCGGAAAAGAGGGGCACGTAGATCGCCCCCAACTTGCCGCAGGCGAGGGTAACGGCGACGGTTTCCGGCAGCATCGGCAGGAAGATGCCGACGCGGTCGCCCATGTCGACACCGAGCATTTGCAAAACATTTGCGAAGCGGGTGGTCATGGCGTCCAGTTCGCCGAAGGTCAGGGTGCGGACCGACTCGTCATCGCCCTCCCAGATCACGGCGGTCCGGTCGCGGTCCGTTCCCCGCGCGTGACGTTCAAGTGCGCTGGTGACGTAGTTGAAGCCGCCGCCGGGAAACCACCGCGGCCAGGCCTTGCCGCGCGCGAGGTCCCAGACCTGGTCGTATGGTGTTTGCCACTCCAGATCGAGATCGGCGAGGACGTGCCGCCAGTAGCCTTCGGGATCATCGGCCACCGCCGTGTACAACTCGGCCAGGCGAGGCACGCGCATCCGGGCCATCAGGCCCCGCAAGCGACTGCGCTCGATGGTGTACTCGTCAGGTTCCCAGGCGATCGCGTCGTTCCTGGCGTCACTGGCCTCGATCATGGACATCCCGATCCGGTCTGCGCCGCGTATCGACCATGGCGGCAGGCTGAGTATCCCGTGGCCATTTCCTGACCGCATTGTCCGCGCCGGTTGCCGAACGGGTCAAGCGGAAACCCGCCCACCGGTGTGCGACACTCTGGAGAGGCAAACGAAAGGTCCACGATGGTTTGGCGCAAGGTTTTCAGCAAATCCACCAGCGAGCGGGACGCGGAAGGGAATCCGGCGGAGTCTCATCCGGCCGCTCCCAACCGTGAGGTTCCGCCGCATCTCGCCCAGGCGATCGAGAAGCGTTCGGCTGGCGGACCGCCCTCCAACCAGGATCCAGAGCAACGCAAGCTGGCGGGCCTACGGCGGCGGCGGGTGGCGATCCTGTTCGACATCGAGCAGGGGGAGCTGGCGGCTTCGCCCGACAATCCGTGGACCCAACGGACCGACCTCCTTGGCGAGGCGATGACGAACGTCACCGACGACCTCGTCGAGGCGAGCAAGGTCGAACCGGGACCGTGCCACCCCGTGCCCGCCAATCCGATCGCGATCGGGGCGATCGAGAGCGGCGACGCGGCCTCGGTCGAGTTCACGGTTGGCAACAATCCCTTCCTCTACTCGGAAGACCCAGACTGGGCGGAACGAGGGCACCAGATCGCCCGCGGCGAACTCGTCCGGCGATCCGGTGATGTCGATGTCCTCGTGCCGGCCGATACGCCTGAGGACCTGCGGGAGCCGCTCCGCGCGCACCTGGGCGACAGCCTCTTCGTGATGGCGTCCGACCTGCGCGACCGGGTCCTCGACGGCGAACCACTCCCGGCGAACCCGACGCTCGCCGGCCACGCCGCCCCCTGCCCCATCTGCGGCGGCTGGACCGACTGGCGCGGCACCTGCCAGAACTGCGCCCGCCGCAACGCCCGCATCATGGAACTCAAGCGCGAAGAGGGCCGTTTGCTGGATGAGCGTTCCAGGGAGGCGGAGGAACGCCGCCGCCTGATCGAAGGCTTGCCGCTCGCCAGGAAGCGGCTCCGCGACGTGGAGACCGATCTCGCCCGGCTCGGCGAGACGTTCGATTAGCACTTCTCGCCCCCCGGTCCGCGGCGTAGAATGAGGCGCAGCACCCTTTCCGAGCTTCGCCATGCGTTCATCGGAGCCCTCACATGAGCAACCTCGCCGATGCCATCGAGTCCGTCCTGCTGGCCCGCCAGGCGACCGGGGTGATCCTGATCCTGGTCTGTGCCCTGGCGGTGCGCCTCAACCTCCCCTTCACGCGCGAAGTCTGGCACGACCCCTCCCGGTTCTGGCGAGGGACCGCGCGGGTGGCCGCCGGGCTGGGACTCGCCACGCTCCTTTGGGTCGCGATTTTCGACGACTGGCTGCAACTCGTCGCCGAGCCCTACCGGCTCTCGATGCCGTGGGATTATCAGCGGGTCGTCTTTGATCCGGTCGATCCCACGCTTCGCGCCGTCAGCGTCGGGCTGATCGCCGCCACGTTGGCGGCCATGGCGTGCCTTTTCGCCCGCCACGTCGGCGGCTACCTGTTGCAGGTGGGAACGCTGGTGCTGTCGACCCTGATCTGGATGCCGATCTTCATCATGAACCAGCGGCTGAACGCGATGATCGTCCAGGGCGCCGAGGCCAGCGAAACCTTGCCCGAGGTGCTCGGGCTGAGCGCGTTCTGGGCCCTCAGGACGGGTCTGGGCGTGCTCACGATTGGCGCCACGCTGATGACCGGGACGATGCTGCTGGCCCTGGTCGCCACCGCGATCCTCGACCTGCTCGGTCTGCGAGAGCAGCGAATTACGCACGAAGCAGACGGGTTCTTCACCGAACTCCAGCGGCGATCCGGTCAGCACGAGGACATCCCGCTAAAAACGCTGTGGCGTCCGATCCGTCGTCCCCTGTAGGGACCGACCGGGCGCCATGACGGCGGGCCGAGACTATCTTGGCAGCCCTACCTCTACCGATTCGCGGCATCGGGAGGATTCATGGATTCCGCCAATGCCCTCGTTGAATCAGCTGACGCTGTGGACAACGCAGCATCCGTGCTCGATGTGTGCCGCCGCGATCGCCTTTGTCGGAATCGGAGAGGTCTGGTTCATTGCGGACGATCCCTCGGACCATTCGTCGCACGACCTCATCCTCGCCAGTCACGGCAGTGTCCCGTATCGTTCACTGGGCGACCCGTTGTGGTGGACGGTCAGCAACCTGCTGTTTCTCTACAATTCCGCCGTGCTCGAAGGTGAGCGCGCCAGAAATATCGAACAAAACCGTGACCGCTATACCGAACTGGTCAGCCTCACCCTTGAATTCGCCAGGATTGACACATTGGGCGCATCGGCACGATCCGGAACTGCGTTGCCCGTGGCGCTGGCATCACATCTACCGCAACTGGAACACGTTGCCGGAAGGGTGCCGTAAACCGCTATCCGCGGCATCGCACGGCATGCGAAAACCGCCCCAGGTTTCCCCGGGGCGGTTGATGATATGCAGTCTCCAAACCGGTGGGCGTTCAACTCGCGGCCTATCGGCCGGGAGCGGAAACCCTACTTGGTCTGGTTGCGGCGTCGACGGCGCTCGGCCTTGCGGCGCTTGGCCCGATTCTCTTCCTGAACGCTAATGAACCGCAGTCCACGGCGATACTCGCGGATGATGCCGGATCGCTCGATACCTTTGTTGAATCGCCGCAGCAGTTGTTCAAAGCTTTCGGAGTCTCGAATCTCAACACGCATAAATGCTCATCACCACCTTCAGTCGCGTGTGTCAGGTCATTGCGTTTCGGTTCGCCGCCCACTGGCGGGCACCAAAAAGCACCGAAGATCGACTTCGGACACGGAATTATACGCGATCCGGAACCCATGTTCCCAATCGGCAACGTGGGTTGAGTGAAACCTCGCCATTGACGAATCGCCGCCGGCCGTTCTCAAATGGATGGAGAATCGACTCATCGAGCCGCGACGCCGAAGGAAGACGCTCCATGACCATTCCCACCACCGTTCGCGCCGTCGCCATCTCTCCGACCCGGCCGGGTGCCGTCCGGCTGACCACCATCGACGTGCCGGAACCGGGACCAGGCGAGGTCGAGATCGGGGTGATCCGGGTCGGGGTTTGCGGCACCGACCGCGAATTGATCCGGGGTGAGATCGGCTTCGCCCCGGCCGGGTCGGATGAACTCATCCTCGGCCACGAGGTCGTGGGACGCATCCTTACGCTCGGCCCAGGCGTCACCGGGCTCACCATCGGCGACCTCGTTACGGTCACGGTGCGCCGGCCCGACGCCTGCGCCGCCTGCCAGGCGGGCGAACCCGACATGTGCCTGGACCGCGAGTACACCGAGCGCGGCATCGCCGGGGCGCACGGGTTCATGGCGGAACGGATCGTCGAGCGCCAGGAATGGGTGGTCAAGGTGCCCGATCGCCTCGAACCGGTGGCGATGCTGACTGAGCCCTTGACCGTCGTCGAAAAGGCGGTGCGGCAGGCAGACCTGATCCAGCGCCGGCTCAATTATTGGAACCTGAAGACCGCCGTGGTCATGGGCGCGGGCCCGATCGGCCTGCTTGGAACGCTGCTGCTGCGGAGCCGGGGCGTGGAGACGTACACCGTGGCTCGCACGCCGGCCCCGAACCCCGCCGCCGACATCGTGACCGCGAGCGGCGCCACGTACATTTCCTCGAGCGAGCAATCCCCCGCGGAACTCGCCGCGACCCTGCCCAACATCGACCTCATCCTCGAATCGAGCGGATCGAGCCAGGTCGTCTTCGAGAGC
>JACCYX010000372.1 GCA_013696265.1 Chloroflexia bacterium | reverse complement strand
TTGCCAGGCCGGCGACCGTCAGGCCGGCGGCGCCTGTGAAGACGAGGTCGAACCCGTACCGTTCGGCCAGCCATAGGCCCAGCGGCAACAAGGCAATGGCCGGGATGCTGGCGGCCACGCCGTAGATGCCCAATCCCTCGGCCCGCCGGTGCGCCGGAAAGAGTTGGGGCGCCAGGGCGGTCCCGGCCACGACCGTGATCGCCAGCCCGGCTCCGCGGGCGGCGGCGACGGCCAGGATCGTGGCCAGGTTCGGGAAGGCGATCAGGAGCAGCGCGGGCAGTCCCATCAGGGCAACGCCGATTTCCATCACCCGGCGGTAGCCGAGCGCCGACATCAGGCGTGGCGTGCCCAGCTCGACGATCACGGTCGCCAGCATCATCGTGCCGGTCACCAGGCCGGCCGCGAGGGCAAGACCGGTTGTTTCCTCGGCAAAGAGCGGCAGCACCGCGAAGAGCAGCGACAGGCTGGAATTCGCGACCAGGGAGAAGATGAGGAACCACCAGACCGGCGGCGTGAGCAGCGATTCCCGGTGGAGCGGGCGAGGCGGGTCATGTGATTCCTGCATGGAGGTGGTTTTCGCAATCCATGAAGCGGGCCTTCACAAGGGTAACGCACTGGCAGGATACGCTCATCGGGTGAGGCGAGACAAATGCGCGGCGCCCACCGGGCGGCGGTATGGCTGAAGATGCTCTTCTGGGTCGCGTATCATGCGACCAGGCCCGCAACCTCCAGTTCGCGGACTTCGCCGGACTTCATCGCTCAACTGCGTGGAGCGACAGGCATTGGCAGAGAGCGACACGCGGCAACCACCAGCGCATGTCAAGGGCACCCGGCGCGCGCCAGACGTCATGGCGACGCAACCACACGATCGACACAGACTGACGAGCTTCCGCTCCGGCTCGCACCGCAAGGCGCAGAACAGTCTCATCGAACCGTGGGTCGATGTCCGGGCCGACCTGGACGCGATGAACAATGGTGACGGCATCTACGACCCGACAACCCGGCGGGTTTGGGTCAACGGCCGCCTGTATGGCATGCACGAGAATGGCACCACGTTCCCGATTGAGGGAGACGGCATTATTCCAGTCAATCGGGCGACCTACAAGGCCCTGACAATTATGCGGCGATATAATGGCGTCAACGAGCCATCCCGCTACGAGATTGCCCGTGACACGGCAATCGGTTTGGCGGACCGAAATGAGGCAGTCCGCATATGGGAACTGCGAGAAAAGGCGCATGAGCAAGCACCTGACCATGATGTCTGATATTTTGCTTCGTGATGTCGTTGATCCGGATCGCCTCCGGATTGCGGCATCCCGCGCTTTCGGGATTGCCCCGAGCCTCGTTTCGGTAACGGAAGCCGCTGGATTCGAGACGATTCCCGACGACGCTCGTGTGGTGATGCTGCACGAGTCCCAGGACATGCCGGGTGACTTCCCAACCTGGTACGGCGTGAGTGTCGATCCCGCTCTGGTCGATCGCGTCGGTGGTGCTATCGAGACAATCGCCCGGACACTCGACACGGTCGTCCTGACTGACGCCGAAGATGAGCAGGACATGACCATTCACCTGCCGGATGGCTCGGGTCATGTCGTTCGCCTGGAGCAGGGCGAGGACGATGCGTTCCAGATCACCTCGGAGATGCGTCAACTCATCGACCGTGCCACGCGTCGAGCGCCTGGCGCCGGGAACTCCCCGGAGATTTCGTCCAGGACAACGCGCGTCAAGAAAGCGGTCGCCAGCTGAGGGTGATACGAGGGTTGCTGGCCGGACGATCTCATCGAGCCGCGTGACCGCCACGCCGATCAGCCCATTATCCAGCCGGATTCGGCATTTCCCTGGATGGTGCCGCATCGGCCGCCGCCGCATAGGTGACCCGGCCCGTTTCCGGATCGAAGTAGGCACGCGGTTGCAGGTTCGGGTTCCACCCGAAGAAGACGAACTCGTACGCCGCCCCGTCCACGCCCTGCTGGGCGTGCAGGTCGTGCGGCGGGTCGCCCCACAGCACGTACTCGCCTGGACCGTGATCGAAGACCTCGCCCAGGCGAAGTTCGGCCCGATTGGGATCGCTCCCGTCATCGAGCCGTTCCCAGCGCCAGTAGCGGTTGACCCCCTCGATCACCACGGCCACACCCCAGGTGTTGTGGTTGTGGACTGGCGTCGGGGCATCGTCGGGCAGGCGCAACAGCATCAGCGCCCCGCGTCCATCCTCGCCCTGGTGGAGGATCGTCGCCGTCGAGCCGGTATCGTGCAACCGCGCCAAGTCGATGTCTGGCAGGATACCCGGTTGCACGGCGAGTTCCTGGAGCAAGCGGGTGATCTCCGCCCGGTTCGTTCCGTTCTCGTCGTCCGTATCCAGGAGTTCCAGCGCCCGGGTGTGAAACGCCTGGATCAGTTCATCGCGCGTCGATTCCGTCATCTGCTCGTCCTCTCGTTGATCGTCCCGGCGCATCGGTCGTACAGGGCGTACCGGAAATCCGATGTTTCGAATTGCCAGGGCCCGGTCACGCTGCCGGGCCTTGACCTTCTGGCCGTGCGCCAACGCCCGAAGATCGCGGACCTCCTCGTCGGTCAGTAGCGGAACGACAAAAGTGCCGCCATTGGAAACCTTCTTCAAGCGGCGTTCC
>JACCYX010000333.1 GCA_013696265.1 Chloroflexia bacterium | reverse complement strand
TGATCCGATACCTCCTGGAAGAACTCCCGCGTGGTCAGCTGAAAGGGGATGTAGGGCTGTTTGTAGGCATCGACCCCGATCAGGTCGTACCGTTCGTCCGACGTACGGAGGACGTAACGTCCGTCGTTGATGATGACATCGAGGTTCGGCTCGGTCATGTCGAACCACTCGCGACCAACCTCGGCGATCTCGCCGTCGATCTCGACCCCGTCGATCGGGATGGGACCATAGGCGGCCGTCAGTTGCTTGCTCACGGTGCCGCCCGCCAGCCCGATCAGGAGGGCGCTGTCGATCTGGGCCGGTCCGGTCTGGGGGTAGAAGAGGGGACCGACCATGAAGTAATCCCACGGACCCTCGGTCAGCGGCTGGGTCGGATCGTAGATCGAATGCGTGGCGTGCCCCTCGTTCAGTGACAGCTCGTAGGCCGAGCCGTCCTGGACGACTTGGATGTAGTTGTCGCTGGATTCGGTTTCGTAGACCAGTTCGCCGCCCTGGGCGGGCCGGATCGCGCCCCCGGCGTTGACCAGCGAGACCGTGGCCACGGCGATTGCCAATGCCGTCGCGACCGCCGCCTGGGGCATTGCCCGCAGCCGCAGCAAGCCGATGATCGAGGGGATGAAGAGGAGCCCGCCGAGGATCAGGAAGGTCCGGCGCGTGCCCACCCACGGAATCAGCACCAGCACCGGCAGGAAGGAACCCGCGATCGAGCCGAACGTGCCCAGGGCGTAGGTGTTGCCGGAGGTGTTGCCGGCGTGACCGACATCGACTATCCGCAGCCGGATCGCGTAGGGACTGACGAACCCCAGCAGGGTGATCGGCACGGCGAGGATCAGGAGGACGCCCAGCAGCGAGCCGTAGAAGGCCCCGACCGCGACGTTGTCGAAGGCGTCCAGGGAGAACTGGAGGATCGGGCGCGCCAGGTACGGCAGCAGCGCGCTCCAGATCGCCGCCATCGCCGTGATGGAATAGAGCACCCAGAGTCGCGGGAAGCGGTCAGCCAGCCTGCCTCCCAGCCAGTAGCCAATCGCCAGGAAGGTGAGCGTCAGGCCAATCACGTTGGCCCAGATGAAGGTCGAGTCGCCAAAGTAGGGTGCGATCAGCCGCGAGAGGCTCAACTCGGTGCCGATGCTGGTCATGCCGCCGAGGAAGACGATCAGGCCGATGAAGAGGTCGTCGCTACGCTTGAGGGTGTTTGGAGAATTCAGGGTGGTTTCTTGGGTCACAGGTCCTGCCGGGCGATTGGCCGGCCGCGACGGACCAACCAGCGGATCAATCACCAAGAGTATACGGGCTTCCCCATGCCCCGGTGTCGGGACATGAACGCGGAACCCTATGGACGGGTGGTATCGGCGTGGCGCTGAGTCGGCGACCGCGCATCACGCTGGGCGATGTCGGCCGGGTGCTGGACCGTCGTCGTTGAAGTGCCCGTGAGCGCAATGGGCGTAACCATGCCGATCGTGATCAGGGCAGTGCCGAGGATTTGCAAGGGAAGCATTCCGGTCAGGATCAAGACCGCCCCCAATATGACGGTGAGAAACATCCAGACAATGGTGTTGGTGCGGGCGAATGCTTTAAGGGACTGCATATCCGTTCCTTTGAAGCGGACCAAACACCACGTAGCGGTCGGGTTTATCTCGACCTTGGCTCGCACCCCGCGCGAGTCTCCATTGCATCGTCAATCCGCTGGATAGAGCGCCGGGTCGTACCGCCGCGCGATCAGCCCGGTCGCCAGCGTCAGGTCGAGGTCGTACACCAGCAACTGCTCCTCGCCGTAGGGAACATGGGCCACGCACTCGCCCTCGGGATCGATCAGGCTGGTCGCGGACTCCTGGTACGTCATCGCGTTGTTGACGCTGGCGAAGTAGACGGTGTTCTCGACGCTACGCATCATCATCGCCTTTTCATAATAGGGTGAATCGGGATCGCCCCAGCGTTGAAGGGTAGGGCCGTTTCGATCACTGCCCGTCAGTTGCGGGTGAAACACGACCTTCGCGCCGCGAACCGCCGCCCAACGCGTGGCCTCCGGGTAGCGCCAGCCCTCATGGCAAATCGTGATGCCGAAGGGCACGCCGTCGACCTCGAACAGCCGCCGCTTGCCATCCGAGACATAGTGCGGAGCTTCTTCGAGCGGAATCTGGTTCTTCGCCTGGTAGCCCTGCACCGCGCCGTCGCGCGCGATGACGAAGGCCACGTTGTGCAACCCAGCCCCGGTTTCCCATTCCATCCCAATCACGACCGCCACGCCGTGCCGCCGCGCCGAAGCGCAAACGTCGTCGAGCGCGGCCTGTTGCCGTGGCTGGTCGGGCGGCGGAACTGGGAAATCCTGACCGCGCAACCCCGGAATATACGTTTCGGGGAAGCAGACGATCGCCACGTCCTGTTCGGCGGCTTCCCGCAGGAATCGCTCGATCGTCTGGAGCCGCTCCTCAATGGACGGCGCATTCGCCGCCGCCGCCAGCCCAATCCGCAAGCTCGTTGGATCACTGGTTTCCGCCATGTCCTGTCCGCCTCCCAAAGGTTTCCAGTTTGCCTGGTCCACGAGCGGGTATGTGGATCATGCTGGCACAATGATCCGGCAATGTGAAGACACCGATGTCATACGTCCTGGAGGTTTGAAGTGGAATCGACAGACTATTCCCGTGAAGACCTGCGTGCCATCGCCGCCGGGGTCGGTGACCGCGACGGCTGGGACTTCTCGCGCATGAAGACCGAGCGTGAGCCGGTGCCGTGGGACTATCTCGAGGTCGCGACACGCTACATAACACCGAAGGATGCGGTTCTCGACATCGGGACCGGCGGTGGCGAGAAGTTGCTGACTCTCGCCCGGCATTTCGACACGGCGGTCGGTGTCGATCCGGACCCGGACATGATCCGGGCCGCGCGGGCGAATGGGGCAGCGTTTCCCAACGTGACGTTTGCCGAGATGGGCGCCGAAGAGCTTGGCTTTCCCGACGGATCGTTCGACGTGGTGCTGACCCGGCACGCACCCGTCAGCGTGCCCGAAGTCGTCCGCGTCCTGCGGCCCGGCGGCTACTTCGTCACCCAGGGTGTCGGCGCGAACAACATGGCCGACATCCGCCAGGCGTTCGGCACGGGCAGCGGCACACAATACGACGATGAACATCGGTCCCGCATGGATGAGTTCGCGCGCCTGGAATGCCGCACCGTGGCGACCGGCGACTACAACGTCCGTTACTGGGTCAAGGACGTGCCGTCGCTCATCTTCTGGTTCAAGGCCATCGCCGGCGCCAACGAGGTTCCTGAAGGTTTCTCTATCGACCGGGATTGGCGGATCGTACAGCGGATCATCGCAGAACATGGAGGCCCGGACGGAGTCCTCACCAACGAGCACCGGACGCTACTCGTGGTTTGGAAACCGTGACGCGGATCACCCATTAGGCTCAGGCCTGGGCACGCTCCATCGCTCGTTCCACGGCACTTGGGAAACGCGTCTCGAAATCAAGAACGCCCACCCACTCAGGACTGATGAAGACGCGCGCCATCCGCGGGCAGATCGGACGCATCGTTTCCAGCCAGGCCCGTCCCCCGGCGTCACCGAGAACCCGCATGATCATCGCCTCGTACTCGGGCGCGATCCCGTCGACGGTGTCGGTGCGGACCGTGCCGCGCACCGACAAGACCTTGTAGGGCATGGTGTCGCTGTCGATCGTCAGGGCCACCTTGTCCCCATCGTGCAGCGCTTTCATCTTGGGTGCGTCAGGCGGTGTTCCCAGCACGATCTCCGTCACGTTCCAATGGAATCCTATGGGAACCACCCGCGGCGTCCCATCGTGCCAGGTGTAGGCAAGGCGGGCCGGAATCGTCGATTGCAGCAACCGTTGCGCAACTGGATCGTCGAGAAGAGCGAGGTCCCCTTGCGGCGTCGGCATGGATGGCTCCTGGCATAAGACTCGAGGAGTTGGAGAACAGTGGCCCGGACCCAGATTGCTCTATGTAGAGCGTGATGTCAATTGATTATGGTCAACAGTCAAAGCTGCTTTATTTGCGGACAAGATTGGTTATCCGCAAATCAAACTTCGGCCGGAATCGGAATCAGGTCCCCCGCCGCGATGCGCGACGAGGGACCTGATTCGTCATCGAGAACCTTGCCCGCGGCACTGGATCGGGGTTGCCGACCCTCAGATACCTTTCGGGGCGATGTTCTGGTTCACCCGGAACAGGTTCGACGGGTCGTAGGTCGCCTTGATCGCGGCCAGCCGGTCGTAGTTGGCGCCGTACGATGCCCGCACCCGGTCCTGGCCCTCGTCCGCCGCGTCCATCATCATGTTCACGTAGGCGCCGCCCGCCGAATGCGGATGCATCGCCTCCCAGTAGGCCCGCGTCCAGGCGATCATCGCCGCGTTGTCCGCAGGATCCGGGCTTACCCCAACCATCACCTGGCCCCACTTCGCGTCACGGTAGTTCCAGGCGGTCGCATTCGGCGCGATCCGGCCCGCCGCGCCGTCGATCGGATAGAGATGCATCGTCGCCTGGGGGGTCGGCATCGTCGCCGCGAACTCGACGTGCCGCGCGATCGCCTCATCCGACAGCTCGTTCACGAAATCG
>JACCYX010000327.1 GCA_013696265.1 Chloroflexia bacterium | reverse complement strand
CGAGCGCCTTTCGGGTTTCCTCGGCGATATCGCGCGCAAACGCCTCGACCCGCTCTTCGGCGCGCGCCTGGAACCGTCGCTGCGACCAGCCGCCTTGCTGCTGCCGGCGCGGGTAATCAGTGCTCTGCAACTCGACCCGTTCATGAGTCGTCGCGTGGGTCACGAACGACAGGGTCGCGTCATGCTGGTCGGCGAGCAGCACCGCGTAGGTGGGGTAATCGTCCTCCACCCGCGCCAGCTCGCTCAAGGCCGGCAAGGCACCGAGTTTGATGGTGGTCGCGACCGGCAAGGCCAGCGGCACGGCTTCGAACATGCCCTGGGCGGAGCAGGTGACGATCACCACGCCGTGGGCGGAGGGGTCCAACTCCTGGTCGAGGTACCTGCCAATGCGTTCGACATCCGCACTGACGCTCTCAAAGATATCGCCTCGGGGTCCATACGCATCGACCAAACGCTTCAATTCCTGGTCGAGCACGACCCGGGCTGGCCGCCGCACCGTGTCCGTCTCCGGTTGTGGCGCATTCCGGCGCTGGGAGCGCTTGAGTTCCGGCTCGCCATCGTCCGGTGGGGCGCTACCGGGATGGGTTCCTTCCGGGCGCCAGTCCAGGGTAACGGTCAGGATCGGAACGGCCGGCGTGGGTGAGATCGCCGCTAGCCGCTCAAGGACAGCCTGGACATCGGTTTCCAATGGCGAATCGTCGGTGAACTGCCTGATGCTTCTGGTGGGATTGGTGGCCATGGTCGCTCTTTCGTGGTGTGCCAGCGCGGACGCGCCGACGATCAGGGGCGCTCCTTGGCGGCGACATCTTCGCCGATGTCGCCAAGTCGCTCGCTCGCGTCTGCTTCCTGCCTCGCGTGGCGCTGGTCTTCGCTCTCGGAATCGCCGGCGCCGTCATCAGCAGGCGCCTTCCGCCCCAGATCGGCCTCGGATTCGTTCAGAGCCTCGCGTGCGTCCTTGAATGGTTGCTCGCCGTCTTCCTGGCGGGCCCGGGCGCGGTCGTGCGGGTATGGCAAGGACATGTGTGGTGCTCACTTTCCGCCTGTTCAAAAGGCTTTGCGTCGCTTCGGTCAGGGGGTAAGTATGCCATGCGGCTCCTCGTTGTCTCCGCGATCATGGCCGCGGCGGAGCGCGCCTCGACACGCCGAACAAAGGCATCCTTCGGAAGATCGGGATGACGGTCGCGGTCGAAGCGGCGCAATGGGAGCACCGAACGCGCGGCACACGATTGGCCCGCGTCAGGGGTGGCCTTGGCCGTGAGCGGAGATGTCTCGCCAGGCACGATCTGGCATGGGCAGGCTGCTGCCTCAGATGGCCTGGATCGACATCCGCGTTAGTCTGCCTGGTGGCCGCTGGAGGACGTGTCGCCGGGGGTCATCGAGAGCACCCAGTTGTCGGTGTGGCTGAGCACCGTGTGCTCGGGGCCGAGCCCGGTGGGCAGCATCTTGGCCTCCTGCACGGCCCGCTCCAGCGCCTTCTTGTTGGCGAAGCCAAGCGCGTTGAGCACGGGGTTGTTGACGTCCGTGATCTGGTTGCGGGGCGTGTGGAGCTTGGTGCGCCGCATCGCCTCTTCGAGTTTCGCGGCGTCTGGAATGAGGTCGAGCGCCGGCATCGTGAAGCCGTTGAAGACCTTCAGCAACGTCTCGCAGGTTTCCTGCGGGAAGTGTTCCATGTGGATGCGGACCAGCTCCAGGAAGATGCCGTGGTGCGCGATCTCGTCCCGGCCCACGATCTGGAACGCGCCGGCCGCACCGTACTGCACCTTGTTCTTGCGCTCAGTGGGGGTCATGCGCGCGGGCAAGCCGTACTCGTCGCGGATTCGCTTCCGCATCTCGTCGTAGTTGAAATAGGTCGCCCGCTCCTGGACCATCGTGTAGCAGAGCACGCCGAGGGGGGTGTCGAGGCCAGGGTGGTTCTCGCGCATCGTCCACTTGTGGGAGAGCACCTCGTCGCGATAGTCCTCGAGTTGTTTTTCGGTGCGCTGGCCGGAATGGAGCAGCACCAGTTCCCACGCCCAGGCGTGCTTGAGTTCTTCCATACCCCAGGCCAGCTGCAAGTTGCGTCGAACCCGGTTGTTATGGAAGAGGTTGAGCCCGTCTTCGACGTAGTCGCCGACGAAATCCTCCACCCCCAGGTAGGCCTGGATGATGGTGATCGTGTCTTCGCTCAGCCGCGAACCAGCCTCGCGCATCTCCTTGATCGGCAACTCGTTGGGGGTCCAGTTGCGGACC